>NZ_JAMPKA010000015.1:0-169126 GCF_039961855.1 Trichocoleus sp. Lan
ATTATTCGCCAACAATTAGCGAGTCAACCAAATTATTCGTCTCAACTGGATTGCGGTGCTATAGAGGCGCAGATACAGCGAATTGAAACGGCATTAGACTGTATTACCAAAATTAATACTTACCTAAATAATTTACGGACTAACGCTGACGCAATTCAGACGCAAGCCAAAGCACTCAAAGCTGAAATCCGTAGCGCCCTCGAATCAATCCAAGAAGCTATTCGTGTTGTCTCTGATGAAGGTAAGTGAGCTAAATTAGTTTTCTACAAAAATTATGCAGTTATGGTAAATCATCACAGACTGTTTCTTTTACCCTTTTGCATTTTTCCCATTTCTGCAAAAGTTGTAAAACAACGCTGACACCATCCATCTGCCCACAAAGCCGGAATTTTAAACCTTGCCCCACAGTTGGGACATTCTGAAAGTAAACTTAGCTGGTGGCGATCGCATCCCTGTGTTGTCTTAAACTGCCACTCAATCTTGTGACAAGGGGACTCACCATAACACGCCCCACACAAACGAATTGGTTCGTGCTTCATCCCCACCCCTTCAGGCGGTAACATCTCCCACAAGAGATCCGCATCCACCTGAACCACCTTCGCCAACGCTTCCAACTCCCTGCGCGATGGAAACGGATTGAGATAGAATTTTTCCCATCGTGCTACAACAGCACCGATTCCTGCCTCTTTCCCTAACCTTGAAGTAGATAAATTATTTTCCCGTCGAAAACGCCCTAGAAAATGACTTAAACTCTCGCCTTCTAGTGGTGCGATCGCAAACAACCAAGGTTGAATCTGATCCATCACTTATATTCCTGTGCTACCTGTTGCAAAGTTGCCTGATCGATCTTCATCAATCCCTTCTCTAAAGCTCTAATTCCCGCTTCCCGCAAAATCATATCCATCAACCCGATATAACCACCCGTTGCTTCGCCTAAAATCTTCAACATTTGCTTAGTACCCAGATTTGACGGTACAGGTAAACGCAATACATCTTGTTCCCAAATCTCTACAGTTTCTTGAAACTCATTCCCCTGCAACTTGCCAAAACGATAAGAAGCACGGAAACGGTTATGAACCTGTTCATCACGCTTAATCACGGTATCAAGGCGATCTGTTCCTACTAAAACCACAGAAATACCCAAATTATCAAAAATATCCCGCACATCAGCGAAAGTCTTGGGCTTTAACCGATCCGCCTCATCAATAATCAACATTTCTACACCGCAGCGTTTAAGAACCTGTAGCGTCCGACTACGAATTTCTCCCACCGTTCCCTTAACCATTTTGTATTTCAGATGCTCAATAATCACCCGAAATAATTCGCCTGAAGTACATTCTTGTGGAGGTTGAATATACACTACAGGCACAATCGGCGGTTTTCCTACTTCTTGAATTGGTCTGTGCCTTAATCTATAAGAATCACAAGCTACAGTTTTTCCTGTCCGCGACTCCCCGACAACTCTACAAGATTGACGCGATCGCCTTTTCCCTTCTAACCAATCATGGAGTTTGCTAACTTGCTCCAACTCCACAACGCTTTTGCCTCTTAATCGTTCAATTTCCGCTTGTAATTTGGCATCTAGCGACTTAATTTCTCCTAATTGTTCGGCGACAGATTGAGCTTTATTTTCTGCCATGATTACCACCCATAATCCTCTTTTAACTGGTCATAATTCAATACCCTTGGTTTCTTTTTCGGTACTGGCGTATCTTCAATCTCTGGTTCTGGTTCAACCTCAACAGGCTTGGATTTCAAGACAGCAGAGTGTAATTGTTTTTGTTCTTCCTTCTGTCGTTCCTTCTTGGTCTTTTTCTTGGCAACAAAAATATCTCTGTCTCTTACTTCCTCCAAAATCGAATGATTACTGATGGTTTTCCCTTTTTCCCGAATCTTCTGATTACTTGTCTTAACTTCTTCCAACGATATTTGTTCTGTCTCCAATCCAGTGGCATACGCCCTAGCTAAAAATATTTCTTTATCTTTTTGCCGTTGATAAACCAGCACACTGGTAATATCTCTAGGGTCATAGCGCAAAACCACCCGTTCCCCTGCATATCCTGCTAAATGCTCTCCTTGATACATCAAATTCTCAAAGCGGATATAGCCCTCTCGGTAAATTGAGCGATTGGTTTGCTTCATCAAACAAATATCTAAATCTCGCTCACCAATTAAATCTGGCGTTGCTAATAAACCTGCTTCCCAACGCTGATAGCGCGTCTGATCTCCCATGCGCTTATCTATCCGTTGGTTATAGCTATCTACGATGTAGCGGACAATTAACTTTTCCAATTCCCGCAGAGTTAAACAAGCTTCCTTTTCCGCTTGTTCCGGACGTTGCTGCACATTTGATCCAACGTATCCAGGTAATCCCGAAAATAACTCTGTATTCAGAGTCCCAAACGGACGCTCAACCACACCACCTTCACTAGGGCGATCGCGTAGAATACAACTAAAACCTAACTGTACGCCAATTTGCTTTAAGTGTTCCGAGCGAAAATCTTTGCCGCCATCTGTAAATAAGTATTCTGGTTTGCCATACGTTCCCCACTGGCAATGCAACCCATACTCAGCCCCATAGTTTTTGCGTAACATCGCATGACGCAACGCCAACGCTACTACTTGAGCACTTGGCGCATCAAACCCCACGCGAATGCCCAGAATGCAGCGTGAGTAAGTATCAATTACTGTCGTTAACCAGGGGCGACCTATAATTTCTCCCTCTATATCAACCACCAGCGCATCGACCCAAGTATGGTCACACTGCCACACATGGTTGGTGTACTCCACTGAAATATCCTCACCTGTGCGGGTTTTAACCGATAACTGTGAACCTCGCCACCCTGGACTACGAACCCCTTTCTTTTGCTCTTGCGCTTCAATCAAGGGCTGTAATACTCGATAAATCGTGCGGTAATTCGGATAATCCTCTTGTCCTAATTCCTTAGCTCTAACTTCAACCCTTAAAGCAACCTGCTTGCGGGACATCCGCTTACTACCCTTATTCCCCTCACGGTAGGTTTTGATAATAAAGTCTTGCCACTCTTGAGAAATGCGATGCTTGCCTTTATCTGCCCTCTCTGTGCCAGTTAAGGCTAGTAAACCTTCTGCTTGCCACTTTTCTACCAATCGCTGCACCGTTCTTACTGATTTGCTAAGTTTCTTGGCAGCTTCTTTGAGTCGTTGCCCGTAAGTTTGGCGATCGCACGGTTCCAGCAAACTCTCAATAATGTCTAGCTTCAGTTTCGCCTCATGCGAGAGTTCGGTCACAATTGCAGAGGCATCATGGTTATCTGCCGTCATCTTTCAACAATACTGTTTAATTGCAACATAGTACAATTATACTGATAGCGACAAACAATCTGTCAAAGATGATAAAAATCCTCATTTCCGAACTTGGACAACTAATTTGGCAATTTCCAGAGATTAGACACTTAATTTGTCAATTGACTCCAAATGAGGGTAAAGATAGTAAAATAGCCTGTAACCCTTGTATAGTGATGGTTACAGGCTTTGATTTAACTGCGACAAATAATTTGTCAAGATGACATTTAATTAGTCAATCGACAAAAGCCCTAAAAAGAAGAGGCGCGATCGCGTCTCTTCTTTAGCCTTTAAACTTTAACCTTTCGAGTAAACGCAATAACCACTCGCCAAAATCCCTTTTAAAAATTTGGAAGGATTCACTTCCCGCTCGATATCTGGCGAAGCAGAAATATCAACTCCCCTCAGTTGTTCTGGTAGCAGGGCAGATTTATGGGGTTTTATCGTGTATTGGGGGCATTTTTGCGAGAGTTGGGAATTTTTCAGCAGCCAGTTGATTTCCCGCAACGAGTATTGCTTTAAATCGGCTAAATTGAGTCCGGATTTCCTGACTTTCCTCAAAACGTTATCCAGAATATTTGCCGGACAGTATCGGTTGTAAAATAAATCCTCAAAAATAAAGACTCCCCCTGGCTTGATGACACGAGCAATTTCTGCCAGGTTCTTGCTGAGTTGTTGTTTTTCTAGGTGAAGAAAAACACTACTTGAGATTACAAATTCTATTGAATTGTCCTCAAAGGGCAACTGACCCATTGGCATACAAATCAAAGAAAAATCCGATGAAGAGAATAAATTGTATGCCTTATGAAAGGTCAACATCCGACGCAGCATATTTTCGGAAATATCTATTCCGTAATACTGATTGCAGGTAATTTTTTTTTGTTTTGAAAGATAGGCAGCATGTCTGCCATATCCACAACCCAGATCCAAAATCGAATCAAAATGTTTGCCTGTCGGAATATTCTCCCAAATTTCTTTAGGAGTTTTTTGAGAAAGGGTAGTTTGTTCCCATTGCAGTGAAGCTTTCTCCCAGATTTGCTTCAGATTCAATCTGGAATCAGCTTCATAGTTTTTCGGGAAAAATATCTCATTGAGCAGTTGAAAATTGTTTAACTGAAGTTGAGATTTTTTTAAGGTCGGCATTTGACTCAATCTCCTCCCCTAGGCTGTGGTTGGATGAAAGCGACTATTTTGTATTCTTCAGTACCCCAGCCTTAAAGATTCGGGTAACTCCGTAAATATCCGGACTGATGTTCTTTATATTTAATCTTTCCTTCAAAAATATTGCTATGGCTGAGAGCTTATCTTTACTTAAGCTTTAAATAAAAAGAGAGCTGACCGCAGAAGTATAAAGTTTCTGTAAAGAAGACTGAAATTCTCAAGACAATAAATTCTGGATTTTCTCGTAAAATCAAGGCTTCTAGGCGATTTAACCGTTTTCAATCTGTTTCCAAATTAGGAAAAATGACCGCACTCCGGGTTGTGGGTGAGAAAATGCTTATATCCGTATATCTTCGGATATAAGCCTAAAGATAGAGTCGTTACCGATTCCAGATGCTGAAAGCAGTATTAGATTTCTGTATCGTCAGTGTTTTCCCTCATCCCTCTGACAATTCGGGAGAGTTCGCTCTTTTCATCAACCGCAATCCGAGTAGGAGAACCACTGATAATTCGTTCGTAATTCCGGAACGAATCCTTAATTTCAGCTCCTGCATCACTAATCGTGTACTCGCGGATGCCTTTTTCATGCCACGAACCCCGCATTTTAAAGACATTGATAGCGCGGGACATTTCACCGCGAATTTCCACATATTGCAGCATCAAAATCGTGTCTGTAATGGTGGAAATATGGGAATCCGTAATCGAGTGGGAACCCATAAAGTGGTCTGTGGTATTGGTAAAAAAGCCAGTGATTTCCTCTTGCTTGGCATAACCTGTAACACCAATCACAAACTGCCGGAAGGCGTTGTTGCTGACGCCTCGAGCTAATGCCGAAAGCGAATCAATGGCAATGCGAGACGGCTTGAATTCAGCAATTTCCGACTTAATCATCTGCAAGTGGTCTTCTAACCCAGCCGACTCTGGATAGGTGCAAAGGATTCTCAGCAATCCTTTTTGTTCCATCTCCTCAAAATCAATGCCCCAAGAGTAGGCATTGCGAGACAGTTGGGCACGAGATTCTTCGTAGGCAAACAAAATGGCACGTTCGTTGTTCGTACAGGCAACTTGCAAAAATTTGCTGACTAAAAGCGTTTTGCCAGTACCCGTGGCACCCGTTGTCAGAATGATAGAATCTTTAAAAAATCCACCTCCACACATTTCGTCAAGGGTTTTAACACCCGAAGACACCCGGACATTAGAAGAACGCTGGGTGAGCCGCATCGCTCCTAGCGGGAAAATATTGATGCCATTATTGGTCATGGTGAAAGGGTATTCCCCTTTCATGTGAGTGGTGCCACGAAGTTTAAGAATTTCAATCGTGCGACGACGGCGTTCTCCTTCCAAAACGTTGCGGACAATTGCCACGTTATCGGAAACAAACTCTTCTACTCCGAACCGCGCCACCGGGCCATATTCTTCGAGCCGTTCCGTCGTCATCACCGTAGTGACGCCAATTTGTTTGAGGCGAGCTACTAAGCGAAAAATTTCTCTTCGTACCACAGAAGCAGCATCATATTGCTGAAAAACAGCGGTGACAGAATCGATAGAAACCCGCTTAGCTTTGTATTTACGAATGGCGTACTGAATCCGCTCAATTAGGGCGGAAAGGTCAAAGTTCCCGACGACTTCCTGCCCTTCCGGATCGGGTGAAGCATCCAGAATAAATAACTTTCCTTCATCAATTAAGCGTTGCAGATCCCAACCAAAACTGGAGGCATTTTTGATAATATCGGTAGGAGATTCTTCAAAGGTAACAAATACCCCAGGCTCATCAAAATAGGCAATTCCATGATAAAGAAATTGAACGGCAAATAATGTCTTGCCAGTTCCAGAAGTACCACTGAATAAGGTAGTTCTCCCTAAAGGTAAGCCTCCATGACTAATATCATCGAAGCCTTCAATCATCGTCCGGATTTTTTGTACTCCCACCGGAGCCAATTCGGCTTGTGGCTCAATCGGATTAGTTTTACTCATCGCTCTTCAGTCGCAAAAATTGGCTCTACTTGCAAAAACGGGCTAGGAAACCTACAACAGTTTAAAGTCTAAAGTCTCCAGTCCGAATTAAAGTTTATAAATCCGCTTCGGCTTCAGCAAGTTCTTCATAGAGAATATCTAGCCCTACCAAGACTTTTTCCCGATCTGAAAGATCCCCAATGATTTTGCGGACTGGAGGCGGTAATACTTTTGCTAAGGTGGGTGTGGCTAATATTTTATCTTCCTCTGCCAGTTGCGGATTTTTGAGAACATCGATCACTTTAAGAGCGTAGACACCTTGAAACTCGTGTTCGAGGATATTTTTGAGTGTTGTCAAAGCTCGTACAGAATTGCTAGTATTTCCAGCAACGTAGAGCTTGAGAACATAAGTTTTCTTTAGCGCACTCATAGCTTAGGGATTAGGGTAAGAGTTTTGGAGTGGGAAATCGGGATTGTCTAAAGTCTAAGGTTTTTTTCGGAGTCTGCTTTAAATGAATCGCTTAAAGCGTAGGCTCATGACTCTCTAGGAATGGAACGGCGATACATTTCGCACAAGTGAGCAATGACATCAATTAAAGTCAATCGATAGTCCAGTAAGACTTCTTCACTCCGCCCCTCTAATTTCAGTTTTTTGGAAAAATCATCCATTAATTCCATGTGAATTTCAACAATTTGAGAAACAGAGAGATCGGCAAAAAAAGCCGTTGTCACAAATTGGTCGATTATTTGATTGAGTGTACTCTCTGTGGAAAAGTAACTGAGAACAATTTTGCGGTATTCTGCTCGTAGTTGCTGTAAAAGTTCTTGCTTCTCCGTTCGGGATAGATAGCGGAAAAAAGACTGTGGATTTCGCTTATAGTACACACCCAAGTATCCTAATCGCTCCTTAAGTTTTTCAGACAGCCGTCGCTGCTGTAGCATGAGAAAATTTTGAGTATGCAACTCGGTGATGGGATCGACGGTGATGGAGCGATCTGGCAGGAGACAGGTGGGAGCAAGAGTAAGAAACTGAGCGATCGCCCGTTCAATCAACCGCGCGATCTTGTCCGCTTCGGTTGCAGCTACATAAACTTCCCCAGGGTGGTAGATGTAAGTCTCCAAGGCTTGGGTAGAATTCGGGGCGGTACGGGGGGGATTTTGCCCCTCTAGGGTGGTCGATCCCTGACTGGCTTCGTCTGCTACCCCAGATAAAATCACAACTGGCAGCAGTATGCCTTGTTCGTACAAACGATTGACGAGGGGGCGCAACGATGAGTCTTCTTGTAAAACCAAACAATCAATTTGTTGCTTGTACTGCTCAACCCAGTCAAACAACTCCGGTAAGGACGATATCTGGTTTAGAAGATAGCGATGTTCAACGGCGATCGCTTCTTTGGGGGATTCGCTGCACAATGAATCGCGTAAGGACTGTGCCAGCGACTCCGAGCGCACAAAAGTACAAATAGACAGCGGATGATGCAAAACTTTAACTATTCTAGAGTAGAAATTAAATTACTGTTTGTCTGGAGACATCGCTCAGGAGGAGGATCTCTCACTGGCATTCTTCATTAACTACGTAATATTAATTTAATCATTAATCCAATTGTTATTAATTGTAATTAGTAGGCTCAAGAAGCCCCCTCGACCGAGGCATAATTGAGCAGTACCTTGTTTTTGCTTTTTTAAAACTAGCTCTACGAAATTCAACCTTTGTCAACTCCTTTTTAAATACCTATAGGCTGTAGGCAGGGAAAAACCCAAGCGATCTCCGCACCTACTGAGCCTCAGCGATGAATTCGAGCGGCGACGTACTGCGTGCGTTCTTGTTGCACTTTCCCCTAGCCAGGTTGGTCATGTCCATATCCACTCCCAGTTTAAAGGAATTTATCGAGCCAGTTCCCGTTTGCGAACAAACAGTGGCATTGGTGAGGGTGCTGGAGATTTTTAGCTCTGGTAGTTGCGATCGCCTGGTGGTGGTCAGCGAACAACAACATCCACTGGGAGTCATCAATCTGCGGGCAATGATGCCTCATCTTCTAGTAACAAATTCGTTCAGCCAAAAAAATTATTTAGTTGCTCCTTTGACGCTGGATTTACAGCAACCCCTGTGTCATCTAAATTTTCCGCTGATTGAACGGTTGACAACGTTACCGAGTCAGCTGTCTCTGAAGGAATTTCGCCTGTATTTGCGCTCATGCAATTCCCAAACACCGCAACATTGGGCTGTGGTCGATCCCACTCATCAATTCTTGGGTTTGTTAGATAGCCAGCGGATCTTGAAATTCATGGCAACCGCCGAAGGCAGCGAGGAATGGGGCATCGGCAGTAGTCAGAAGAGAGCTTCCCAAGCCTATACCCCAGGAGAACTCCAAGAAGACGCGATCGCCTTGCGGGAAGCAACCCCGCTCCGAGAAGCCGCCCTCCAGGCATCCGGACATCTACGCAAACCGCCCTTCCCTTGGTCAGTCGCAACAAACACAGTTCAACGCCCTGCTGCGGAGAAGCCGACAGGGGGACAAGTGGGGCAATCGCACGGCGGGCACAGAACCTTAGTGCAACTGTTGGAACAACTGCCATTGCCTTTAAGGTTGCAAACAAGTTCTGGACAAGCGATCGCCCAGAACCTAACTTGGCGTCAGCAGATTGGGGAAAGCTTTAACCCACCCGTAGTACAGCAAGAGGCACCTGCCAGATTAGATTCCTTGCCCTCGGTGTGGAGTGAGATATTCGCCGGAAGTTCTAGCGCCCAGGAAATTCAGCCTGCTCGGCGATGGGAGCCTTCAAAGCAAAGCAACCGATCCGATTTGGGTGCAGATGAAGCCTCTGTTAGCGGTGATTCTGCCAGCGTGATGTCAGCGACAGAAGCCACCCTGACTCTAAATAACCCTCTCGATAATTCCTCAGCAACCCAACCTTCTAGAACCTGGAAAAAGAGCAACGAGCGCATTTGGCAGTTTGTCAAAATTCCCCTGTGGCAGAACGGGGCTGAGTTAGAACTTCTCGAAACCTTAGGCAAAACCCCAGTACAGGAGTTCCGAGGAAATCCTTATCTTCCCGCTTCTTCCTCTTCACTGAATCCTGACCCGCAATCTTCAGCACTCGGCACTGACTTATGGCTGGTGATGGCAACTGATATCACGGAACAGCAGCAGGTTGCCAAGGAACTAACGGCTAAAAATGCGGATTTGGTGCAACTCAACCGGATGAAAGATGAGTTTTTAGCCTGTATCAGCCACGAACTGAAGACTCCCCTAACTTCCGTGCTGGGTTTATCCAGCTTGCTCAAGGATCGGGTACTGGGACAGCTGAACGAGCGACAGGAACGCTATGCAAAGCTGATTCATCAGAGTGGGCGTCAGTTGATGACGGTGGTCAACGATATTTTAGATTTGACCCGCATGGAGACGGGGCAGTTGGAACTGTCGCCAGAACCCGTGAATCTTCTGACAGTGTGCGATCGCGCCTTATCTCAAGCGAGACAACTCCAGACCTTAAAAGACCAACCGGCAACGGGGCATGAACCAGTCAGCAACGCCAAAGAGGAACTGGGTTTTACGCTCAGTATCGAACCTGGATTAGAAACGATTGTGGCGGACGATTTGCGTCTGCGCCAGATGCTCACTCACCTGCTTTCCAACGCCCTCAAATTTACCGAAGCGGGCGGCGAAATTGGACTGAAAGTTAGTCGGTGGGAAGGCTGGATTGCTTTTACTGTTTGGGACACTGGCATTGGTATCCCAGAGGCAAAACAACATTTAATTTTTCAAAAATTTCAACAGCTAGAAGACCCGATGACCCGCCGCTTTGACGGGACGGGGTTGGGGCTGGTTTTAACCCAAGGTTTGGCTCGTCTGCACGGTGGGGATGTTTCCTTTATCTCCAAACCCGGTGAGGGAAGCCAGTTTACCCTGCTACTTCCTCCGATTCCCCCGACGCGCAAGGAGGAAGGAAGCCGGATGAAGGCTCAAAAAAATCGGGATGCATCCTTCACTCCCCATCGTTCATCCTTGAACCGCAATCGGTTGATTTTGATCGTTGAAGCCGCACCCCAGTACATCGACCATCTCACTCAGCAACTCACCAGTTTAGGCTATCGAGCTGCGATCGCTCGTTCCGGGACAGAAGCCCTCGAAAAAGCACGGCGATTTCAGCCACAAGCCATACTGCTCAACCCGTGCTTGCCCCTGCTTTCCGGCTGGGACGTGCTGACTCTGCTCAAATCAGACGACCAAACCTGCCACATTCCAGTCATCGTGACAGCCGCTAACGCCGAAAAAGAGCAAGCCGCCTCCAACCGAGCAGATGGCTTTTTAACGCTGCCAGTCCAGGCGGAAACTTTACGCCACAGCCTGACTTGTTTAACCAAGCCAAAGCAATGCACCAACGTCAGCCTGACGATTTTACATCTCACTTCTCTTGAGCAAGCCGCGATAGAATTTTCGCCCACCGCATTGGGACTCTCGCCAAATCACCGGGTTCTAGAAGCCGACGATCTAGAGCAGGCAGAACTTCTGGCTCGCGTTTGGCAGCCGGATGTCGTTATCCTCGATGGTGGGGGTCTAGAAGATCCGCTTGCCTATCTCCAACAACTTGCCTCACAGACGACCCTAGCTTCTCTACCTTTAGTAACGCTAGATCGCCCGACGACTGAGGCGGCAAATCAAGTGAGCAGTCTTTGTGTCTTTCCCTGTTTGGCAGGAGATGGGAACGATCACACCGCCGCCTTATTGCAGGTGATTCAGATTGCCGTCGGGATGAGCTGTAAGCCAAGCATTTTAGTCGTCGATGCGCGATCGCTGATGGATTTGTCGGCAAGCGTCAATCGCTACCCGACCACCGAAGCCTTCGACCCTCGATTGTTCGCGAAACCCCAGCGGGGCAGCTCGAAGGCATCGCCTCTGATTCACTACCTACAAAAAGCCGGGTTTAGAAGTATACTTTCGCGCTCTTGGACTGAAGTATTGCGGCAACTTCAACAGCAAAACGTTGATTTATTGCTGATCGATCTGGCAGACATGGAGCTAAATCCAGCCTTGATGGAGGCGCTGGCTTCCTTGAGACAGATGCCTTTTCTGCCGCCGATTTTGGTGCTTGAGCATCAAAATGATGGGGTCGATGAACCTACCTTAGAGTTGCCGGAAATCCTCAGCGCGATCGCTACCAAAATTCTGCGCGTGCCCACCCTATCGATGGCAGAAGTGTTAGACCAAATTCACCAAACCCTTACCCAATCAACCTACTAACTCTCATCCCTACCTCACCTTCTCGTTCCCCGGTGCAGGGGTACGGCATTGCCGTGCCTGCTGAAATGTTGGCATGGGCGACTACCTGCTCAGGCCATCTACAGGAAGTAACTTTTTATACACCTGTCTCCCGGCGTATTTTCCCTTGACAATGCCATAATTCCTTGAGTATATTGCACTAAAAATAGAACATTTGTTCTATTTAAAGGCTGTGTTCCCGGTTAGATTGCGACACTCTGCTGTAGGAAATTTACCTACAACCGAGCAACTTTTTTATGGAGAGAAAGCATGAATAAAGTGGCATCCAAAGACAGCAAAGAACAGATTCTAGAAGCCTTCAAACAACTAATTGCAGACAAGAAAAGAATCGAGTCAAAAATCGCAACTAAGGAACAAGAAGCAGAAAAAGAAAAGAACAAAGAAGTTCTTCAAGCAGCTTCCACTTATACCATCGACCGTATTGTCAAAGGTTTAGCCGAGCTGCAATTAGAGTTTGGCAGTATTGTCTCTGGATTGTCCTCAAAATTAACAGGTGAAACTTCAAAGTTAGACGAACTCAAACGAGCGTTAGATATTGAAACGCAGCATTTACAAGAACTTCAGCAAGTCAGAGTCGTCGCAGATGCGCTACACATCTTGACGCAAGAACACCAAGAAAACCTAAAATCCCTTGAACAAAAAACCGCCAGCGAACGGGAAGCACTGGAAAAACAACAGTCTACCATCCGCAAATCTTGGCAAAAAGAGCAGGAAGAATTTGAAACGACACTCCAAGAACAAAATGCTCTATTAACTGCCGAACGCCAGCGGGAAGTTGAAGAATATCAATACGATTTAGAACGTACTCGGAAAATAGAGACGGATGAGTACGAAGAAATTAAGCGGAACCTGGAACGGGAATTGCAACAATCTGAAAAAGAGAAAGAAAAACAGTGGTCAGAGCGAGAAAGTAATCTAACAAAGCGCCAAGCAGAATTTAAAGAGCATCAACAGAAAATAGAAGGATTTCCTAAAGAATTGGAGGACGCTGTTAAAAAAGCTAGGGAAGAGGCAATTAAAGACGTTCAGCAAGATGCTAAAGTGCAAGCTGATTTGTATGAAAAAGAGTGGGAAGCGACTAAACAGGCGAATGAATTTAAAATTCAATCCCTAGAGCAGACAATTCAAAAACAATCGGAACAAATAGCAGAAATGACTGCCCAACTTCAAGCCGCCTTGAAGCAAGCACAAGATATTGCCATGAGAGCCTTTGAAAATTCCTCCGCTAAATTGACAGGTACCGAAAAGAGAAATTAGAAATTCGCTTCTAGCTGGCTCCATAAATAGCGGTTCTCAAAAATAGGAGATTATCAATGGCAAGAAAGCCCAACGACAAAAACACCAAGGCTGAAATCTTAGCGGCGTATGAGGAATTAAGTAAAGAGAAAGCAGCGTTAGACTCGCAACTGAAGCAACTGAATCAAAGTAACCTGCCAGCGATTAAAGATAAACAACCATTGGAATCGAGGATAACAATGAATCAGGCTGCTGCGGATCAACAAAAAATGGATCGAGTAATTGAAAGTCTAGCGAAGCTGCAATTAGGATTCGGGAGTGCTGTCAGCGAGTTGTCAGAGAAACTGACGTTAGAAGCTTCTAAGCTGCAAGAACTCAGGGGTTCTGTCGCTACAGAGGTTCAAGAATTAGAAGAACTGCATAATTTAGAAATCGCAGAAGGAATGTTGGATACGCTCATCCAACAGTATGAAGAAAGTTCCAAAACTTTTGAAGAGGAACTTAGCCAAAGACGTGAAAATTTAGAACAAGAAACACTAGAGCAAAAAAACGCTTGGTTCAAAGAGCAAGAAGAACGTAAACGCTCGATAAAGGAGCGCAATGAGACGCAAGCTAAAACAAGACAGCGGGATGCTAAAGAGTATAAGTACGATCTAGAACTCCAACGCAACATCAACCAAGACGAGTACGATCAAACCAAGAAAGGTTTGTATAAGCAACTGGAAGAATTTCAGCAAGAAAAAGAGAAACAGTGGGATGAGCGGGAGAAAGCGATCGCTGAACGCGAAAAACAATATGATGAGGCAAAAGCTAAGGTAGAAGTATTTCCTAAGGAACTGGAAGCGGCTATCAAAAAAGCCAAGGAAGAAGGCAAAGGCATTGCCCATTACCAAACCAAAATTAAGTCTGATTTGTATGCTAAAGATGTGGAGATGCAAAAGCGTTTGCACGAACAGAGAATTCAGTCTTTAGAGGAGACGATTCGCAATCAGGATGCGCGAATTCTCAGTCTCTCGAAACAACTCGATTCTGCCCTCAAGCAGGTTCAGGATCTGGCTGTTAAAGCGATTGAAGGGGCATCAAATGCTAGTTCCTATCAGTCATTGAAAGAAATCACGCTGGAGCAAGCGAAAACCCTCCAGAAAAATAAATAAGATGATTCGTTCGGTTGCATAGATTGTAGAGACGCGAAGCGGTGCTGCTTCGCGTCTCTCGCGTCTCTATAGAGGGAAAATTCTCGCGTCTTTTTACTAACCGAACTATTTATCTGCTGCTTCTACGGCGCAGCTAGCATGCCTCCTCCAAGACCCGCATCGTGCAACCTTTGGGCACCAATATTGCGGCTGAGTACCGCTAGTCCCGCCAAATGCGCTTGCAAACCGGCTGTACTGGCGCAGCAATCAGTCAGTACAAGTGGTTCAATGCCGATATCGAACAGATCCATTGCAATCTTCAACACGCACATATCGGTATCGATACCGACAACAGAAATCCGCTCAATCGAATTTTCGCGCAGGTAGTTCACCAGTTCTTCTGGCATTCCGCACAGTCCCGACTTTGAGAACACAAGTTCTGGTTTGGCAAAGGATTCGAGTTCCGAGACAAGGCTTGTTTCTGCGTCGCTATCGCAGCCGTGCCAGTTCAGAAAGCGATAGTACGGTCCGTCGGACACATTGATAAAGCGTGTAAACAGAATTGGCGCGTACTCGTGACGCTGGAGAAGGCGGACAACACGCTCCGGGATATGATGCGTGAAGTCGTTGATAAAACCAGATTGCACATCGACGATGAGTAATGGCTCGGACATCTAAACGCTTCCCTTCAACAGCCTTGCTTTCTACTATGAGCCGATTATCTCGTAACCGCCCCCTGTAGCCGCATCGTACATTAGAGCGATCGCGTCATCATCTTTTGACTGCACAGCTTTTGACTGCACAGAGTCAATCAATACAATTGCACCCAAATAATCGGGCAATTCCAGCGAGTCAAGCAATTCTTGTTCGCATACCGTGCTATCAATTGCCGCACAATTTCGGGAATGCGACAATTTTGTTTTTTTAATCCACAGTTTTCCTAGCGGAATATAGTATATTTGGTGAAACCTCTTCAACGCATCCCCGCAACCAGCGTTCGGCAACTGTAATTGCGATCGCTCTGGATTTTCGTAGCTGTTTTAAAATTGGATGACTATCCATGACTGCTTCCCCGTTTTTATTACCTAGCTCTGCTCACCTGAAGCGACGTACATTTTCTCGGCGCTCTCTATTACCCTTAGAGCAGAATTATCTCTGGCAAATTGAGACTGGGGTAGTTCGCACCGTAACCTGGCTCGAAGACGGCACAACCATCACGCTCGGTTTATGGGGACCAGGAGATATTGTTGGCAGAGTGCTATCCAAGGCTAACCCTTATCAAATTGAATGCCTAACGCTGGTAGAGGTAAAAGTTCTGCCGGTTAGCAAGTGTCACGAAGCCACCGAGTCTATGATTCTGCATATTCAGCAATTTCAAGAATTCATAGAGATTCTGCATTGCAAATCGGTGGACGCTTCCCTCCTGCGACTGTTAACTTGGCTGGCGAAAAGGTTTGGGCGTGAAATCGAGCAAGGAAAACAGATCGATTTGCGCTTGACACACCAGGAAATTGCCGAACTCATCGGTTCTACCAGAGTCACGGTGACGCGACTGCTCAATGAATTTGAGAAGCGGGGAATTATTCAGCGCCTGCCTCATCGCTTCATTGTTCTGCAAGAGCAACAACCGTTCTGGCACTACGAAATTTAATCCGATTAAACTACATCCCTTTCAGGGGTATAGAGCGTGAATGGTGAGCGATACAAAAAGTAAAGGGCGGTAGAATTCATCGCGGGTGCGCGATCGCTTGGCAAACGAGCGCACCTATCTGGGGTGGATGCGGACAGCGATCGCTTTGATGGGTTTTGGCGTCGTCATCGTCCGCCTTCGCAACTTCTTTCCGCCCCAGGCGCACCGTCCAGGCAATGGCTGGAAGTTGGGTTTAGCCTTCTCTCTAGTGGGTCTGGTAACGGTGCTACTTTGTACTTGAGTCATTGCAGCACCTAACAGTAACGTTGTTTCTACTTAATTGCTCAATTTAAAGAGTATGCGGGGAAGGTCTTGGCGTGTTGGGGTTTGACATAAACTAGCTGCTGGGGTTGCAGTTGCAACTGGTTTAAGCGATCGCGCGTAATATAAGCTGTGACTTCCTGACCATCCTTAAAACGCAACTCAATTTGAACTTCCCAACCTAGATGCACGATGCGGTTGACCTTGGCTGGGGCAGCATTTTCTTCAGGCACCGTATGGATCGCGACATCGTGGGGACGCAAAAACACATGAGAAGTTGGCGACTCCAAGTTCGACAAGCGAAAAATACCAGCAGAACTTGGTAGAACATTCACTGGACCAACGAAACTCATCACAAACGGGGTTGCTGGATGGTCATAAATCTCTGCGGCAGTCCCTACCTGTTCCACCCGACCTTTGTTAAACACCACAATTTGATCGGCAAGTTCCATTGCTTCTTCTTGATCGTGGGTAACAAACACAGTGGTGACATTTACCCGTTCGTGTAAATGTCGCAGCGAAGCTCGCAGTTCTTTCCGCACTTTCGCATCCAACGCTCCAAACGGTTCATCCAACAGCAAGACTTCAGGATCGACAGCCAAAGTTCTCGCCAAAGCCACCCGTTGCCGCTGTCCCCCAGAAAGCTGAGAGGGGTAGCGATCGCCAAAGCCATTGAGCTGCACTAAGTCTAAAAGTTCCTCTACCCGGTGTCGAATTCTGACTTTGGGCGCTTTGCGTAACTCTAGACTAAAGGCAATGTTTTGGCGAACAGTCATGTGTTTAAACAGCGCATAGTGTTGAAACACAAAGCCGATGCCGCGCGATCGCACGCTTTGCTGAGTCACATCCCGATCGGCAATTCTGATTCTGCCGCTGTCTGGAGCCTCTAAGCCAGCAATCAGCCGCAATAAAGTGGATTTCCCCGATCCAGAAGGTCCCAAAAGCGCCACTAAAGAGCCACTTTTAATATCTAAATTCACCTCTGAAACCGCCTGGAAGGAGCCAAATCGTTTAGATACGTCTTGAATCAAAATACTCATAGCGACTCTTTCCCCATTTTCCTTAAGTACTGGTTCCCTTGATAAACAAACCGAATTAGGTTTAGATGAATACCTTGAATCTACGGTTAATCGCTCAAGTTACTGTACATTTAATACCATAAAACTAAGAACACTTCTACCTGAGGGATGAGGCTGGCTGGTTCGATGGGAAACTCCACTCGGAAAATAACTCACGAGAGCCTAGCTACGCATTGATTACAAGGCACTAAGGAGCAGAGGAAAGATTGCCATGTACAGGCGCTCTTGTCCAATTCCCAAGAGCTGTAAAATTTAGGCAATTAATCTACAGTTGATGTGTCGAGATTAAATGGTTGATGGTCAGAATCTTTCTCAAGCCATCTTTTCCAGGCTGGGTAGACAAACTCAGCTAAGTGGGATGACGAGGGGAAAAAGTAGCGATCGCGTCCTGACATCCGTACATCCCATTTTTGAAAATTTATCATCTGTAGGAGCGCCCGGATGTGCGCCTAACCACGCGAACCTGCAATCGGGAGAAGGCTGCCTAGGCAGCCTTCGTTTGTATCGCCTAGAGTTTACTCGTCAGGCGTTTTACAAAAGTGGGATGCACGCGCTGGACTCGCCCTTGTGTAATCAGCAGGCTCATATCTTGCCAGCAACCTGAATTTGGTCAAAAATTGCCCCCTCAGCAAAGAATTTCTTCTGGACATCATCCCAACCCCCCAAATCTTGAACGGTGAAGAGGGTTTTGAGTTGGGGATAATTCTGAGCTACTTCTGCTACCACGCTAGGATTAACGGGACGATATCCTAACTTTGCAAATTCTTGTTGGGCTTCAGTTGTGTAAAGAAAATCGACAAATGCTTGTGCAATTTGTCTGGTGCCGTGTTTATCTACGTTTCTGTCTACAAGAGCGACAGGGTTGTCGATCGAAATGTTAACGTCGGGTACCACAGAAGGTAGTTTCTCACCATTCTGCTGAGCCAAAATTACCTCGTCTTCGTAGTTGAGTAAGACATCTCCCTTACCTTGCTTAAAAAATATATCGCTCGCCTGACGCGCATTGTTGGTTAGCACGGGGACGTTTTTATAGACTTTGGTTGCAAACTCCCGGGCTTGAGCTTCATCGCCCCCTTTTTGAGTCACAGAACCCCACAAAGCCAGGAAATTCCAAATAGCAATACCAGATGTTTTGGGGTTAGCGGTAATGATACTCAGACCATCTTTTGTCAAGTCTTCCCAAGTGTTGATGCCTCTCGGGTTGCCAGGGCGGGTAACAATAGCGACGACGGAACGGGTAACAATGCCACCTCTGGGAGATTTTCTTTCCCAACCGGGTTCAATTAAACCGGCTTCCTCAATTTTATGGGTGTCAAGGGCAAGTGAGAGATGGACGATATCTGCTTCTTGCGAGCCATCAATGACAGCACGAGCTTGGGAACCAGATCCGCCATAACTCTGCTCGATAGTGACGTTTTGATTATGTTCTTTTTGCCACTTTTCTACAAATTTCGGTACGATCTTCTCGTAAGCTGCTTGAGTAACCGAATAGGAGACAAGGGATAATTTTACGTCTCCACCCTTAGAAGCTGAGTTAGCGTTGCTGCCACAAGCAGCGATCGCCATGCTCAAGCCAACTCCTACCAAAAACACGGATACAAAGCGCCATAGAGAACGTCCGTTCCACCAACTTCTTATCGGTTGTTGGCACCATTGTCCAATAGCTTGCAAAGCATTAACAAGATAATGCTGAACTTGCGCGATCGCCTGCATCCCTTGCTTGGGAGTATATTGCCACTTGCTCATCAAAATCCTCACTAAGACTTGCTGCAATAACGGGCATTTTTACTGTCATGACTCAACCAAACTTACCGCTGATGTAAGCCTTAGCTTCTTGAGTACGAGGAGAATCGAAAATTTCTTCGGTAGGACTGAACTCGACTAATTTTCCTCTCCGCTTGCCACTCGCATCT
Source organism: Trichocoleus sp. Lan (assembly GCF_039961855.1). Classification (NCBI taxonomy): domain Bacteria; kingdom Bacillati; phylum Cyanobacteriota; class Cyanophyceae; order Leptolyngbyales; family Trichocoleusaceae; genus Trichocoleus; species Trichocoleus sp. Lan. The sequence goes on from NZ_JAMPKA010000015.1 coordinate 19,033, forward strand.
GTTTCTGTATTGAAAAAGCCAGTTAAATCTGAGATTCGCGAGGCTTGCTGCATATTGTGAGTCACCATAATCATGGTGTAGTGTTCTTTAAGTTCGCGACAAAGTTCTTCAACCTGCTGAGTTGAAATTGGGTCGAGAGCAGAACAGGGTTCATCCATCAATAAAACATCTGGCTTCATGGCGATCGCTCGTGCAATGCACAGCCGCTGCTGCTGTCCTCCAGATAAAGCTGTACCCTTTTCTTTTAACTTGTCTTTCACCTCATCCCAAAGCGCAGCTCGTCGCAGCGATTGCTCTACCAGTTCATCCATATTTCCCTTATAACCATTGGCACGAGGGCCAAAGGCTATATTTTCGTAAATTGACTTTGGAAAAGGGTTCGGTCTCTGGAATACCATTCCCACTTGACGGCGGATTTTTACCGGATTAATCTTGCCATCATAAATGTTTTTACCCTGGTAATTAATCTGGCCTTCTACCCTTGCTCCAGGTATTAGATCGTTCATCCGGTTGAAGCATCGCAAGAAGGTGCTTTTTCCACATCCTGAAGGGCCAATAAAGGCGACGATTTTTCTTTCAGGAATTTCCATATCGACTTCCTGAAGCGCCAGAAAATCACCGTAGTAAACTTTAACACCTTGGGCGTTAAGAACTGGGCTAGTTTGCGTGCTTTGAGATTTTTTTGGTGAGCGCATATTGTGTAGTTTCCAGTATTTATTACATTCAAGCTTTGAACGTTGAGTTTTGAGTTTACGCCACGAAATAATTACGAGGCATCTGAGCCATTTTTTAAATTAAAGCTAGAAACTCATAACTTTAATTGAGACCCTATTTAAAGGTAGAGAAGCGTTGTCGAAGGTATATTGCAGTACCATTTAAGACCAAAATCAATAACAGTAAAACAATGATTGACGCTGCTGCGGCATTAGCAAAACCAGGCTCAGGGCGAGTGATATAGGTATAAATTTGAATGGGCAGAGCCATAAAGCGCTGAAACAACCCAGGATTAAATGTGAGAAAACTCACAGCTCCGACAACAATTAAAGAAGCCGCATCGCCAATCGCACGGGAGATGGAAATAATCACCCCTGTTAAGATGCCTGGAATCGCATAAGGTAAGACGTGACTCCACACCGTTTGCCATTTGGTTGTACCTAAGCCATAAGAAGCTTGCCGTAAAGAATCGGGAACAGCTCGAATTGCTTCTCTGGCTGTCACAATAATTACTGGTAAAGACAGCAACGATAACGTTAGTGCCCCTGAAAGTAAAGCTGGCCCGAAATTCAAAAGATAATTGAAAACCCCTAATCCCAGTAGACCGTAAACAATTGAAGGGACTCCAGCGAGATTACTAACGTTAATCTCGATAATATCCGTCCACCAAGCTTTCGGTGCATATTCTTCCAGATACAAAGCCGCTCCTACACCGATAGGGACGGAAATTAACATGACTAATCCACCTAGAAGCATACTGCCAAAAATAGCAGGGCGTATGCCACCTCTATCGGGGAACCGGGAAGGAGTTTCGGTCAGAAAGCCAGGACTCAACAGCCGCCCTAACCCATCCTTAAAGACATCAAAAACTAGGACGGCAAGCACCACTAAACCAATAGATAGACCAAGCAAAAAGATAATTTCAAATATTTTGCCTGTGCTTTCTCTCTGCTCTACATTCGCAGAAAATTCTCCTTGTGGTTCCTGGGATTTGTTTCGGGAAATAGAACTACTCATGTTTATTAATCGTATTTCTCTCTGAAGCGATTAGAAATCCAATGGCTGACAACATTCAACCCAAGCGTTATTAAAAACAAAACGGCTCCCACAGCATATAAAGTGTTGTAATTAACACTGCCACGAGGGCTATCTCCCCCTGAAATCTGAGCCATATAAGCTGTCATTGTTTCCACTGATTGGAAGGGATTAAGGCTTATTCGTGGCTCTTGCCCAGCAGCAATTAGAACCGTCATCGTTTCACCAACGGCTCTAGAAATGCCTAGAATAATCGAGGCAGCAATTCCAGAAAGAGCGGCAGGAAGGACAACTTTGATGATAGTTTCCAATTTAGTTACGCCGATTGCGTAAGCTCCTTCGCGCAAAGAGCGAGGCACAGATTGTATGGCATCTAAGCTGATGGAACCCACTGTAGGGCTAATCATTATTCCCATCATTAGCCCAGCGCTTAAGGCATTAAAAATTTCTAGGGGAAGGAATAAGCGTAGAACAGGTGTAACAAATAAAAGTGCAAAGTAGCCATAGACAACAGTAGGTACTCCCCCTAACAGTTCTACCGCCGGGCGTAAAATTCTTGCTACCTTGGGTGAAGCATATTCGGCTAAATAGATAGCTGAACATAAACCCAGAGGAATGGCAACGAGCATGGCAATAGCCGTAGTCATTAGAGTGCCATTGATCAAAGGCCAAATTCCAAAATGTTTCTCTGCAAATAAAGGTGTCCACTTAGTATCGAGAAAGAACTGAGCAAACGAAACCTCTTGGAAAAAATCAAACGTTACCCGGAAGATGATAAAAACAATTCCAAACGTAGTGAGGACAGAAATCAAGGCGCAACAAAATAAGATCGCCTCGATAATTTTTTCCTGGATATCGTCAGACGCTTGCTTTTCAAGCGATCGCCTGGATGCGCCATTAAATTGATTGCTAAAGTTTGTATTTTGCATAAATAAAGTTCAGCTAAAAATGCTGTTACTAATTGAGTAATCTTCTTCAAGCTTTGTTGTAGATTTTATGTTCCTCTTAAAGAAGATTTGCGATCGGCTCGCCAGGTTTTGCATCTTTAAATTTAGAACCCGTTTGCCCAGAGGCAAGTTTTTGTTTTACCTTGTGGTAAGCCTCGTCGGGTAGCGCTACATAACCAACTTGATCGACCCATTTCCACGAATTCTCTAGATAGAACTCAGCAAACTCTCTTACCGAAGGTTTGTTATCTAGGGCAGTCTTGCTGACATAGATAAAGAGGGGACGCGATAAAGGTAGATAAATGTTTCTAACAACATTGTCTAGCGGAACTGGTTTTTCACACTCTCCTTTTGGACTTTCCACACCAACCAAGTTCAGCTTGTCTTGGTTTTCCATATAGTAAGATATCCCCACGTAACCTATAGCATTTGTGTCGCCCGCAATTCCTTGGACAAGAACGTTTTGATTGTGACTAGGAGTGTAGTCTGTGCGGCTATTTTTTGCTTTGCCAGTGACAGCTTGTGTGAAATAATCAAACGTTCCAGTATCAGAAGCAGGAGCATAAAGCTTGAGCCGCTGGTCGGGGAACTTTGAATTAATTTGATTCCAGTTGGTTATTTTGCGGTCTGATTTGGAATTCCAAATTTTGTTAAGTTCCTCGATAGTCAAGCATTTAGCAAAGTTATTTTGACGATTGACAATCACGGCAATTCCGTCTAAAGCAACAGGCAGTTCTACAAAATCAATGCCCTTCTTTTTACATCTTTTGATTTCTTCATCCCTAATGGAACGTGAAGCACCAACGATATCAATTTCTCCAGCACAAAACTTGCTCATGCCGCCGCCAGTACCGCTTGAAGCTACACTAACCTGAGCATCAGGTTTAACCTTTTGAAATTCTTCAGCCACCGATTGATGGATAGGAAAGCCTACTGCTCCACCATCAATACTCACCTGAGCCTTTTTTTCCTCTTCTCTACTACAAGAGGTTATCCCGAAGGTGAGAACTATCAGAGATGTTAATAAAAACCGATATTTTAACATGATTACGAAAGAGAATTGTAATTAAATTTACTCAGATTCAAAGAGCTCGATAGGATTGAGATGATCTGTAAAGAATAAATAGATAACCTCCATCTGTCACGAACTGTCACGAACGTCAAAACGAGGCTGAAGAGTTGTAACTAGCGGAGCGGTGAGATGGTTCATAGGTATCCTTATAAATGTCTCAAGGAAACGAAAATTAGTACCCGATGGAGAATCACACCCTCATCAACCCAGTTAAAGAGAAGGTAAACTCAATTTCCATCTGTTGACTGGATTGTGAGCCTGGAGCGGGTGGAAGATGCGAAGGCGCACGATAACAACATCAGTCATTCTCCAGCTAAGTTGTTACTTGTAGCGGTTTGCAGCTTTTATTAAATAAGCTCGATTGTTCATGATGCATTTTTGATTGCCATGAACGATGGTTCTGAATCCAGATAGTTATGCTTTATTTAGTTGTAACTTGGTGTTAACTCCGGCTTTTCGGTGGGGTTACTGTACTTTAAGACTTATAGATATATTTATACAGAAAATCTTTACTGAATATCAGTCTTTGGATATATATTACGGTATTCCGACCGAATTGGCGTAGAATTGTTTAAATAAACGACTAATCTCTCAGGAGCTAGTGTCCAATCTATCCCTGAACTTGTTTGATTGAACAAGTGATACAGCTAATACTCATAACCATTTACAGGGGTACAGACCGAGAATCCGCTGAGCATCGGTTGACTTCTATCAGTGCATGAAAATTTAGTAGCAACAGATCCAACGGTCGAGACAAGTGATTCAAATTTTGTTACAAAGCATCTGTCGAAGTTGTAGGGTCTTGTTCTTGATAGGCTAGGAGAAACTGAGGATTCATCAGTGAATTCTGACGTTTTATCTGGCCTAAAAGTAGCGAGTCTGTTACCAGTCGCCACGCACAGATGGAAATGCTTACTATGTAAGCACCTAGGGAAATCATTAATTTTGACTCTGAAAAGAAGTTTTGATAGGCTTTCATCGGATGGCGATCGCTGTCCTAATAAAACTATTGGATTTTTGTAACCTGAAAACCTTGTGGTTAGGTTACTAAACTTTGTTCTAATTAAAGTTACGCGATGGGTAACTAAGCTCATCAGTCAGCAAACTCTCACAATCAGATGCAAGAATTCCATAGCTGTTTTCTATGGGTAGTGTCTGTTTCACCAACCAAGCCTTAAGAAATATCGCAGCGATCGCTCTTAAAAGTCCTACCAGTCCTACCAATGAAGTTATTACTTCGCTGCATCTTGATTCGATGCAGCGTCTTTTTCCGGTATTTTTGTCCGATTGTCATCGTAAAGACGAATCAAGGGAGACTTCTTGAGTTTCTTCACTCCACTAAGAACCACCAATGCAAATAGCGTTCCAATCAGACTCATTCGCCATAATCCACAGCCTGCGGCTGCTCCCAATCCAGCCGCCAACCAAATAGTTGCGGCGGAAGTTAGCCCCTTGACTTCGGCTTTTCTAAGTTTTTGATGAGATTGTTGCAGAATCATTCCTGCACCCAGAAACCCGACTCCCGTAGCAACGCCTTGGATGGTACGACTCAGAGCATTGGAAGAAGAAAAGGTATTGTCACCATCCACCTGCAAGGGAATCATTACAAATGCGGCAGCACCTAAGCTAACTATCATGAAAGTTCTCAAGCCAGCAGGTCTACCAGGCTGTTGGCGGTTCATGCCAATCGCGCCACCAACCAGTAGTGCAGTGGTAAGCCTAAAAGTTACGCTCTGCCAATCGCTTGGACTGAAAAACATCGAACTCATTGGTGGAACTCCCAGAATAACTAGAACACTTATCCCTCAGTCCCCCAATGTACTGATGAAAAACTGGGCTACTCTAGCCCAGTTATTTATGACTAGCTAGGCGATATTTTCTCTATCTCACAGTAACTACAGTAATTCGCTGGCTTTACTGGGGTTTAGAAATTAGTTTAGGTTAAGAATAGGTTAAAAGCAACAATAAAACTAACCTGGCAATCGCTATCTTCGTTTGCAGAGAATGTTGGGGCACCTCTGGTAGGTGCCCTGCCTAGAGTGATTTCACCTACCAGAGGTGCCAGGAATGTGTTTACTGCGCGATCGCAAACAAAATAAATGCGATCGCGTCTTGCCTCAAAGTATTGGCACTAATGCAGCGATACAACCACTCCAGCCGTGGGTTTAAACCAGAATTGGAGCAGCCTGAGCTTCCTGAGGTTCCAGTTCTCGAAATAACGGTGTACTTAGATAACGTTCGCCAAAACTGGGTTGCACCATAACAATCAAACGACCTGCATTCTCTTCACGTTTAGCAATCCGAATTGCAGCACCTAAAGCTGCTCCGGCAGAGATACCCGACAACAATCCTTCTTCTCGACCCAAGCGGCGACCGTAATAAATCGACTCCTCATCCGTAACAGCAATCACTTCATCGATCAGCTCAGTTCGGAGAACATCTGGGATGAATCCAGCACCAATCCCTTGAATTTTATGCGCTCCCGCCTGACCGCCAGAGAGGACTGGACTGCTGACGGGTTCTACAGCGATCGCTTTAAAACTCGGTTTTCGTGCCTTGATGACCTCAGCCACTCCCGTCAGCGTGCCACCCGTCCCAATTCCCGCAACCAAGAAATCTACTTCACCGTCAGTATCAGCCCAAATTTCCTCGGCTGTCGTTTCCCGATGGATTTGGGGATTGGCTGGGTTGCGAAACTGTTGCGGTACAAAAGCATTCGGAGTTGTCGCCGCAATTTGTTCGGCTCTGGCGATCGCTCCCTTCATGCCTTCAGCTCCAGGCGTCAGTTCCAGTTGGGCACCATAAGCTTTGAGCATCGCTTGCCGTTCTTGGCTCATCGTCTCTGGCATCGTCAAAATCAAGGCGTAGCCTTTCGCTGCCGCTACCATCGCCAGCGCAATGCCAGTGTTTCCAGAAGTAGGCTCAATGATAATCGTTTTTCCCGGCTGAATGCGACCCGCCTCCTCAGCAGCTTGAATCATGCTGACACCAATGCGGTCTTTTACTGAAGCGGTCGGGTTCATCCCCTCCAACTTCGCAACAATTCGCGCTACACAGCCTTCAGATTGCGGAATCCGATTCAGCTCAACCAGAGGCGTATGACCAACTAATTCCGTGACATTATGAGCAATTCGCATCTTTACTACTCCGCCAAAGTTAGATGTAAAACATGGACTCAACTGTTGACTCTCATCCCATTTCGAGAGCAGATCCTGTAACGTCTCGCACTGCAAGACGGCGTGAAGCGATCGCCCGTGGCGAATCCTATCTGTCGTTGCTTCCTGTCAAATTTCCTTAATCGCAAAGTCTTCAAGGGTTTGCGAAGCAGTTAGACTCAAGGGTTCCAGTTTCTCTGTCCCCTCTAAACAAGCCAGCACCTGTCACACCGTAATTCGCTGGGGTTCCTCCGCCAACACATAACCTGATCAAAGCGCCTCGTTGACTGAGGACTAAACCGCAGCGCCACAACATCATCAACACCTGCGCTAAATAGCGGTCTGGTATTTGTTGACCGGCAGCGATGTGGTCTATTTGCAGGAAGTCTCGCGGCTTGTGGTGGCTGGCTAGTTCTAGGAGAGCCAGGAAAGCGTACCTCACCTTACAGGACAGTCCATCGCATGGGATTATCTCCAGCCAAGAACGTTTTCCACTATACTACGGTTCGCCGATAGGAATTATGCAGTTTTAGGATTGTTTTTGTAGATAGGCTATGGCATACTCCTACTTAGGAGCAAAATTACGGTATCCCTACCAAATTACGGGGGATTCGATTTGCTTGCTGTCCATCTCACACTTGAAGGGAGAAGCGCCTCTTGCTGAAAACTGCGATCGCTGATTTCCAAATAATTTTTCAGCGCGACCCAGCGGCACGCAATTGGCTGGAGGTGCTGTTCTGCTATCCAGGCTTACAGGCACTTTTCTTTCATCGGGTGGCGCACTGGCTTTATTGCCTTGGGTTTCCCTTCATTCCTCGCTTGATTTCCCACTTGGCTCGTTTCTTCACGGGAATTGAAATTCATCCGGGAGCTAAAATTGGCAAAGGCGTTTTCATCGATCACGGCATTGGCGTTGTGATTGGAGAAACTGCAATTGTGGGAGACAACGCCCTGATTTACCAAGGCGTAACGCTCGGTGGTACTGGCAAAGAAATAGGCAAACGCCACCCAACCTTAGGAGAAAATGTCGTAGTGGGAGCGGGTGCGAAGGTATTAGGAAATATTCACATTGGAAATAGCGTCCGTATCGGTGCCGGTTCCGTTGTTTTGCGGGATATTCCGTCTCATTCCACGGTAGTTGGCGTTCCGGGTCGAATTGTCCGCCGCAAAGATAATTTGGATGCTTCCGTTAACAATGAAAGCCTGCAAGATCCAGAAGCGGAAGTAATACGGGCTTTGTTTGACCGGATTCAATTTTTAGAGGAGGAAATTGAATCGTTAAAAATTCAAAGAAAGGTACCCGTTGCCATGCACGCTAGCCTTCAGAAGGCGATCATTTCAAATGCTTCTAATCGGCTGATTACGGAGTTCCTCGACGGGGCAGGCATTTAGATAATTTTAGATAATTTAAAACTTCAACACTGTTTCTTAGTAAGACGGGATGGGGTTATTCCCAAAGTACTGAACCAACGCTTAAATTTACAATTCACTCAGGTTGTCTCGAAGCGATCGCTCTTGTTTTTTAACGGCTGCCAAAAGTTCGGCATTTTGGAGGATGACTCCAGCTTGATTATTAAAAATTTGCATATATTTTTGATCGCTGTCATCAAAACTAGCCCTAAAATATTCCGGAGCTTCCTCTTGTAGAAATGCCAACTGATCGGGACTTTCATATTCTGGAAAGTCTCCTTGCTTTCTTTTATTCACTAATTGAGTCACGCCAATCAAATCACCATCGGGGCTAAAAACTGGCATACATAGTAAGCTACAAGTGCGATAACCTGTCTGAAGATCGGTTTTTTTGGCTGTCTCCGAATCTGGGCGAGAATATAAATCAAAAGGAATATTCAAAGGCTCTCCAGATTCGGCAACTTTGCCAGCATAACCTTGTCCTACTTTCACCCGCAATTCTTTTACCGAGCCATCGTCAAAGGGAATCTGCGTCCACAATTCACCAGGCTTTTGATCTAAAATCCATAAAGTACTGCGGTCGGCATTCATCAGTTTCTTAGCTGCTTCCATCACCCGTTTGAGAATTTCTTGAAGATCCAAACTGCTTTGATTCACTGAACGAGCTGCTGCCATTAATGCGGCTGCCACTCGTTGCCCTCTAGCCGTTTTATGATAAGAGCGGAAGCTTTCTAAAATCATTTGAACCATTGGGGCATTTTCCGCAAATCGTTCTTCATCTGCTTTGGTAAAGCCCTGTCGATCGATTCTTTCTGCTAAGGATGCAGTCCGGTCGCCAAATCGCTTTAATTTGTTGAGTAACTGAATAACTGCGACTAAATTTCCCTGCTCATTTAAGAGTGGCAACGCCAACATTGTATAAGTGCGATAGCCGTTTTTTTTGTCTTGCTCTTTTGCTGCATCAGAGCGAGGATCGTCATAGAAATCGAAGGGAATATTGATAACTTCTTTGCGGGCTGCCACTTCGCCCACAATTCCTTTATTAGCAGGTATCCGAATTTCTAAAGAACCATCTCCATCGGCTTCGGCGATAATTGACCAAAATTCATGTTTGTCTTCATCTAATAAAAAGATACTCGTACGGTCGGCACTCAAAGATTTGCCCATTTTTAGAGTAATCGAACGCAAGGTGCTATCTAAAATATCATCAAAACCCTGGTTATCCATGACACTATTGAGCATCGCCAGAGTTTGACTGACCACATTTTTTTGTTGAGATTCTGCCTCTTGTTTGACGCTGGCAAATTTCTGGGCATTTTGCAGAGCCACCCCCGCTTGAGAGTTAAAAATCTGCATATATTTTTCACTATTCCCATCAAAACTAGCCTTGAAGCATTCGGGGGCTTCGGGCCAATGATCTGGGTTATATTCTGGAAAAACACCCGGTTTCTTTTTATTCACTAATTGGGTAACACCCAGTAATTCACCATCAGGGCTGAAAACGGGCATACACAGTAAACTACAAGTTCGATAACCCGTCTTCTGATCTGTTTTCTTAGCTGTCTCCGAATCAGGATGCTCGTACAGATCGAAGGGAATATTTAAAGTTTCTCCCGATGCAGCCACTTTGCCAGCGAAACCTTGCCCTACTTTGACTCGCAAGTCTCGAACAGAACCGTCCTCAAAAGGAATTTTAGTCCATAGTTCATTTGCCTCTCGATCGATTAGCCAAAGCGTGCTGCGATCGGCATTCATCAGTTTTTTTGCCGCATCCATGACGCGACCCAAGACTTCTTCAGAATCGAGGCTGCTTTGAGAGAGCGATCGCGTTGCTTCTGTCAGTGCTTCTGAGGCTTGTAGTCTTTGGGTTAATTTATAGCAATACTGGCATCTTTCTAGAATTCGTCGAATTGCCGGAGCATAGTCAGCAAACTGTTTTTGATCGGCTTCTGTGAAACCGTATTTATCAATTCTTTCTGAATAGCGAGCTTGTGGATTATTCGGCTGCTTTAACTTATTCAGTAATTGAACAACAGCAACTAAATCTCCCTGCTCATTTAATATTGGTAAAATCAACTCGTTGTAGGTGCGATATCCCTTATTTGTATCTGATTCCTCCGCTTCCAACTCAGCGGGATCGTCGCAAAAACTAAAGGGAGTGCTGACAAATTTTTTGAAATAAGTTAATCGTCCTTTAGTTTCTTTATTTGACAAAATCTGAAGTTCGGGATGATTTCCGTCTTCATGCCTAGCAATAATTGACCAAAGTTCACTTTTTTCTTCATCTATAAAGAAAACTGTTGTGCGATCTACACTCAGTAGTTCGCCCATTTTTAAAGTAATAGAACCTAATATTTCTGAAAGAATATCATCAAATGTTTTGCCTTCCATCACGCTAAGCATCGATAGAAGTTTTTGTTCTTGGGTAGCAACAACTTGCATGAAGTCGGCGTGCATATCCGCTAAGGCCTTGTTTACCCACCTCTCGTTAAATACAGAGGCATAAATGCGGTTACATACCTTTAACTTCCCTTGCCGCTTGACAATTACTCCTGATAGTAGTAAATCGATTTGTTCGGGACTTTCGTCAAATGCTAATTCATCTTGTTGCAAAATTAACTGATAGAGATCCAGTAGCGTACGGCTGCGCTGTCCAATTCGGAGAATGCGATCGCGTATCGTCTTTAGATGCGGTGGTTCATCCATTGCTTCCCAACTCTCGATGATCCGCGAGCGCACTAATCTCTCAACCCAATCTGGGATTTGGCTAATGGGTAATAAGTTTTGCTCTGCTTGTTGAAGGACTAATTTACAAAGTTTTTGGGTAAGAAACGGCTGTCCTCCCGTCCAATCTAATACCGCTTTTAGCATTTCTTGAGGATTGCTAATTTTCCCTGCTAACCCCCCTGCTAAAAGCTGCGCTTCGTGTAATTGAAAGCCATATAATTCAACCGCCCGACCGATATTAAAAGGAGTCCGGTTTTTGTCTTGCATCAAATCAGAGGGACTCGCTACTCCTAGCAAGGCAAAAGTCAGACGTTCGTATTCATTGCAAGCACGAATAAACGCAAAAAAGTCATCAGTCTTAAAATTTAAGCTAAGGACGTTATCAATTTCGTCGATAAAAATAACAATTTTCTGGCTGACTGATGTTAGCAGCTCTTGTTCGATAAATTCACTCAAGCGCTGCACCGGAGGTAAAAAAGCGCGATCGCGCAACCAACTCTGTAAGTTAATCTTGTCTGAAAGCTGGAAACTCGTCACCAACCGCCGCATCACTCCGGCATACCACTGATCCGGCGTAATATCTTGGCTACCAATTTTCGTCAAGTCTATCGCTGCACAGGCAAATCCTTCCGCTTGCAACTTGTGCATCGTTCGCACCCGCAAGCTAGTTTTCCCCATCTGCCGAGAATTTAACACATAACAAAACTCTCCTGCCTTCAACCCTTCGTAAAGGTCAAAATCTGCCTGTCGCACTACATAAGTAGGAGCATCAAGAGGCAAATGTCCACCGACTTTATAGTTATAGCCTGGGTTTGGCTGTTGACTCATAAGGGCTTCTGATTGGGTAGAAAACACCATGCTTCTGACAAATGAGTTTTTTGTGAGTAATGAATAACTGCTCTATACTTTTAGCTAACAGTTATCTAAAATTTGCCTAAGAGATAGCTCAACTATTAACTCAACTAATCCCTATTAATTTTTAGTTTTTAATTGACAAGCGCTCGCTAAAATATTGCCGATATAAATCGAAGCGCGGCGTGACATAATTGCCCTGCAACTGTACCAGCCCCATACTATGCAATTTAAATGCTGGCACCGACTCTAATTCGATGGGTGTGTCCGCCATCACTACTTTAGCGAAAGCATCTGCTAACTCTGGATGTTGTTGCAGATTCCATAAATGTCTTCGCAAATGGTCATCGTAAAGTCCCGCCTCTGTGGGTGCAGTTTCTAACAGTTGATCCAGCGTAATCGTTTGCTGCGCGATATGATAAAGCGCCAATCGGACTAAATAAGGATGTCCACCAACTAGCCTCATTAATTGCTCAACCTGCGTTGCATTCAAATTCAGTCCATGCCGCTGAGTTAAATCTTGCACCTGTTCCGGGCTAAAGTCCGGTAACTCAATCGGCAACCCTACATTAAACGGGGATTGATTGACATTCAGAGGGATATAAACTTCCGTTGAGTGTACCACCACCAGCCGGAGTTGTTGCCAGCGATCGCTATCGCCATTCCCATAGCCAGCTTCCTCATACCAAGCCCGCAACAACCCAAAAAAATCGTCAGCAATTTTGGGATATTGAAAAACCCGATCCACTTCATCTAACCCTAATACTAACGGACTGTCAGATGCTGACAGCAAACAATCCTCAAAATAAATCGTGCAATTATCTTTACTACCAAAAGTATCCGTCCAATAATCATCTAATTGATGAGGAAGGCGCAGCTTTCGAGAAATTCGGGCACAAAACCACCGCAAAAGTTGATTTAAATCTGTAAAAACTGCCGTATCCGCGTGCTGAAAACTCAACGGTACCGTCCGATAACCTTGCTCGTTTGCTCGATAAAGAATCCTCGCCATCAGCGAAGTTTTCCCCATCTGTCTCGGTGCCTTGATCCGAATCAAAGCGCCTGGTTGCAAAATCTCCTTGTAACACTGAGTTTCATAAGGAACTCGCTCTACATAAAACGCAGAAGCCAGACGCACCTGACCATTGGGTAACTCTGGTTCTGCTACTGGCAGGGGTGCATCTGAAGAATGCAGGATGACGGATGTCCCTTCATCCTCCTGGGAAATTAAAGGAGTTAGGCTTTCAGGCTTCTCTAGAGATGAATCGATTGATTCCTCAGGTATCCCCACGGATATCCTAGTTAAATCTGCCTCTACAACGCCGGACTCCACGCTTCTTGCCAGTAAACTCAGAATTTTTTGCACAATACTTGGAGTGTCAGCAGGCGAGTTCCACTCAAATTGTTCATTTCCATCAAGATAGCTGCGTAAATCGTGATTTAGCGGAGTATTCGAGGGACAATTAACGCGAATTGTTAGCACGGCTGGCTTATTCTGAATAGAGCGCAATTCCTTCGCTCGTCGCAACTCTTCGATCGCCATTTCACTTACCGCCGTCTGGGGAGAAATTAGCAGCAAAAAGTAGTCGCATTGCTGTAACTCTGTATCAATTTGAGAAAGAAGAGGCGGCGCTGACCATCCGATTTTTTCTGAGGAATGTCTCTGACCCTCGCCTTTCTGGACATCCCTTGTAGGTGCGCCTACACTCGCCATAAAGGCTGTGTATCCAGAAGCATTCAGGGTTTCGTAAAATTGATTTGCTAGTCCCCTATCTGGCTCCTGTGCGCGGTGCGAGATAAAGATTCTCTTCGTAAATCCCTCTACTTCTTTTTGGGAATGGCTCTGGTCCTTTAGGGGTGGCACTTCTGCTGAGTGCGACTCCTGCTTCTGAGCGCGTTCTATGGCTCCTTTGAAATTTTTTTTGCTAACTCTTTCCTCCAAAACTACCGAAAGCTTCTTCCATAATTTATAGCCAACATCTTTTTCTACATATTGAGGATTCAAAGGATAAATATCTTCATAAGTTTTTCCTTCCCAAGATCCTAGAAATATTTCCCTTTCCAGATCGTTTAAGTGCTTTCCTGTTTTAACAAAAATTAAATCGTCTATAAATCTTAATGCTTCGTTAATTTCCATGCTTGCTTGAAAGGGCTATTTAATAACAACTTTAGGTGTTCAGAAACTTCTTTTTTATCGTTTTCTTTTTGCTCTAGCGAAGAAAGTGTATAGCTCAATTAAGGCTAGTGCGTCTTTCGCGGTTTCTTAAAAACATATTAAATATCGAGCAAATTTGCTATATTTAACATTTAATAAATTTTGCAACCTGATTCACATAGGAAGGTTCATTTTAAGAGATCGATCGATTAAGTTTACATAGCGTTCTCACCTCTTGCCAATAAAAATCTTGATCAGTCTTTATCTGAAAATAGAAACTGATGGAATCAAGGGCCTATTTAAAATTGCACCTTGCGTATATTTGATAACTTTTTATAAGTGCAACCAAACAGTAAGCCTAGGATTACTTCCTATTATAAAAATGTAGCTGCCACAGCCCGTCGATGGCAATAAAGCGGACAAAACTCCCCTGAGCCAGGGACTCCTTCTTTCTAAGCTCTAAGGGAATCCTGATGGCTGAGTCTAAAGCGTGACGGTCTCCTGCTATTAATCTTCTTACACCTATTAGAGAATGTCTGAAAAGTCCTAATTGAGACGCTTAAACGGTAGAGATATCCCTTGCATCCCCGCGAAGCAGCGCGGATGCGCGAAAGGGATGTGCGATCGCGCATCCCTTTCCCACATCCGTGCCGCTACACGAACGCTAACGCTAGAAAAAAGGGCAACTTTTGACACTTCTCAGAGATTTTATTAGCTTTACTGGCACTATACTGGCGATTTTCTCTTTCTCCTCCTTGTTACTAGAGTAGCGGCGCTCCCATCGCAGCAATTCGTCGGCTCTGTTGCAGGCAATTACTGAAATGGTATTACACCATCTTGAGAAACCTTGGGAAAGTGCAAGCAAAAACAATCTCCTATAGCAGATAACAGAGGAAAGACTAGAGATTTCCTGAACTTTCCTGGGGTTTCCTGAATTAATTAGGTCTGATGTGTAACAGGGGTTAGCCAAACTGAATGCTCTCGTGTCTTCAGTTTTGCTGTAGCCTGAAAAACACTCAGAACTTCTGAGCTTTCCTGGTTGCGGTCTGCATAAAGGTAAGTGAAACTACTGATAGAAGTAGCAAGTAAGCGTGTTTTAATTTAGAAAATGAATAAAATTAAACGCCCTAGAAGAGTAGTTTTAGGCCAATCAGTAGACGCTTCAAAATTTTAATCAATTTATAACAATTGATTTTCTTTAATTGAATTTTCTAAATGCGCTCTCAATTTTATCAGGGGACTAGAGATGTTTAATCCCACAATGGTGATGATCGATACCTTCGTTGAACGCCTGCGAGCTGCCTATTGCCGCACTTACGGCGGTCTTAAACCAGACTACCCTGATATCATCGTCTGGGCTGGAAACATGGCTCTAGAAAATATTGCTAACAGCGACGCCCTTTATCACAACGTCGAACACACCATCTTTGTCACCTTAGTGGGACAAGCAATTCTGCGAGGCAAACATATCCGCTTTGGGGGAGTGTATTGCGAAGATTGGTTGCACTGTATCATTTCTTTGTTGTGCCATGATATTGGCTACGTGAAAGGAGTTTGCCTGCAAGATCGACCTAGTGAAAGGGTGTATGCCACAGGTATCGACAACTTGCTCATTTCGCTGCCAACCGGATTAACCGATGCTAGCCTTACACCTTATCATGTAGATCGCGGAAAACTGTTTATTGAGGAGCGTTTTGGCGGTCACAAACTGATAGATACAGAAACAATCAAGAACAATATCGAGTTAACTCGTTTTCCTGTGCCAGCAGATGCAGATCATCAAGATACTAATAACTTTCCAGGCTTAATTCGTGCCGCCGATTTAATTGGTCAACTTAGCGATCCGCGCTACTTGCAAAAAATTAGTGGATTGTTCTACGAATTTGAAGAAACTGGGGTGAATAAAACCTTGGGTTACAAAAATCCTGGAGATTTGCGGAGAAACTACCCGAAGTTTTACTGGAATGTCGTATATCCTTACATCCAGGATGGATTACGCTACTTAGAGATGACGCAAGAGGGAAAGCAAATATTAGCAAACCTCTATGCAAATATATTTGTGGTAGAACACGAATAGATTTTATGCTCAAAATTCATGCTCAAAGTTTAGCGTTGCTGACAATTGAATGACCATTAAAATTGTGTAGTAGCACCTCTTGTGGGTACTACTACACAATTTGCTTTGTTTTTGGGATACTCTGCTGGGAGAGAGGATGCGATCGCATCCTCTCTCCCTTGCCCTTAGCGCCTACCCCTCAACTCAACTGATTCTTGATATATTAATGACTGACACAGCGACCTTGTACTCATAAACTCAAACAAGTCTCCGAACACAAGCATCTACGCACCACTGGTTAGCGACAACGCGGCTGTTGAATGATAAGTAGCAATGCTCAGCCTGCGTCTTGTAACGAGAAGTTAACACGTTTGAGTCGCCCAAAAGTATTCAAAAAGGGTCGCAGTGCGTCAGAATCATCATTGATATGACAGAATTTTGAACCCGTTACTCAGGCTGCGACAAAAAGTAACCATCCTCGAAGGATAAAGCTATGCCCACTGCACCGGCAACCCCCGATACCGATAATCTCGATGCCAAACAGCTCCTGAGAACGCTCGTAGCTGTTAAAAAAGGTGACTTTTCTGTCCGGATGCCGATTGACCAGACTGGCATGGCGGGGAAAATTGCCGATACGCTCAACGACATCATTGAGATGAATCAGAGGATGGCGACTGAGCTAGAACGGATCAGCACGGTTGTTGGGAAAGAAGGAAAAATCGCCCAGCGTGCTTCGATTGGAACGGCAGGGGGTTCCTGGTCAGCAAGTGTAGATTCTGTCAATACCCTAATTACAGATTTAGTTCAACCGACCGCTGAAACTGCTCGCGTGATCCGGGCAGTTGCCAATGGCGACCTATCTCAGAGAATCGCACCGGAGATTGAAGGGAGAGCCTTGCAAGGGGAATTCCTCCAAACCGCACAGGTCGTCAACACGATGGTGGATCAGCTTTCCTCCTTTGCCTCAGAAGTCACACGGGTAGCCCGTGAAGTGGGCACGGAAGGCAAGCTGGGCGTGCAAGCAGAAGTGAAGGGCGTCGCAGGCACCTGGAAAGATTTGACCGATAACGTCAACTTGATGGCAGGAAATTTGACCGCGCAGGTGCGGAACATCGCCGAAGTGACGACTGCGGTAGCAAATGGCGACCTTTCTAAGAAAATCACCGTCGATGTCAAAGGCGAGATTTTAGAACTGAAAAACACCGTCAACGTCATGGTGGATCAGCTGAACTCCTTTGCCTCAGAAGTCACGCGGGTTGCCCGCGAAGTGGGTACAGAAGGTAAACTGGGCGGTCAAGCAGAAGTTCGCGGCGTTGCCGGAACCTGGAAGGATCTCACCGATTCGGTGAACTTGATGGCGGGGAACTTGACAGCGCAGGTGCGGAACATTGCAGAAGTAACGACGGCAGTAGCAAATGGCGACCTTTCCAAGAAAATCACGGTTGATGTCAAAGGCGAAATTTTAGATTTGAAGGACACCATCAACGTGATGGTGGATCAGCTGAACTCGTTTGCCTCGGAAGTCACACGGGTGGCGCGTGAGGTGGGTGCAGATGGGAAGTTGGGCGGTCAGGCAGAAGTGAAGGGAGTTGCCGGAACTTGGAAGGATCTCACTGATTCGGTGAACTTCATGGCGGGAAGTTTAACCTCCCAGGTGAGGAACATCGCAGAAGTGACGACGGCGGTGGCAAATGGCGACTTGTCGAAGAAAATTACCGTCGATGTGCGCGGGGAAATTTTAGAACTAAAAAACACCGTCAACACGATGGTGGATCAGTTGAACTCCTTCGCCTCGGAAGTGACGCGGGTGGCGCGAGAGGTGGGTACGGAAGGGAAACTGGGCGTACAAGCAGAAGTTGGTGGAGTTGCCGGAACCTGGAAGGATCTCACCGATTCGGTGAACTTGATGGCGGGGAATCTAACCGCGCAGGTGCGGAACATCGCGGAAGTGACGACGGCGGTAGCAAATGGCGACTTGTCGAAGAAAATTACTGTCGATGTCAAAGGGGAAATTTTCGAGCTGAAAAACACCGTCAATATCATGGTGGATCAGCTTTCTTCCTTCGCTTCGGAAGTAACGCGGGTGGCGCGAGAGGTAGGCGCAGATGGGAAGCTGGGTGGTCAGGCGGAGGTGCGGGGCGTTGCCGGAACTTGGAAGGATCTCACCGATTCGGTGAACTTCATGGCGGGTTCTTTGACCGCACAGGTGCGGAACATCGCGGAAGTGACGACGGCGGTTGCCAATGGCGACCTTTCTAAGAAAATTACCGTCGATGTTAAGGGCGAGATTTTAGAGCTAAAAAACACCGTCAATACGATGGTGGATCAGCTCAATTCTTTTGCCTCAGAAGTGACGCGGGTGGCGCGAGAGGTGGGAACGGAAGGGAAACTGGGCGTGCAAGCAGAAGTGCGAGGCGTTGCCGGAACCTGGAAGGATCTCACCGATTCGGTGAACTCGATGGCGGGGAATCTAACCGCACAGGTGCGGAACATCGCGGAAGTGACGACGGCGGTAGCGAACGGCGACCTTTCTAAGAAAATCACGGTTGATGTCAAAGGCGAAATTTTAGAGCTGAAAAAGACGATCAACACGATGGTGGATCAGCTTTCGTCCTTCGCCTCAGAGGTGACGCGGGTGGCGCGAGAGGTGGGTTCGGAAGGGAAACTCGGCGTGCAAGCAGAAGTGCGCGGCGTTGCGGGTACGTGGAAGGATCTCACCGACTCGGTGAACTCGATGGCGGGGAACCTCACCGAACAAGTGCGAAACATTGCGGAAGTGGCAACTGCGATCGCAAATGGCGACTTATCCAAGAAAATTACCGTCCAAGTTAAAGGCGAAATTTTAGAGCTGAAAAACACGATCAATATCATGGTGGATCAGCTTTCGTCCTTTGCCTCAGAGGTAACGCGGGTAGCGCGAGAGGTGGGTTCGGAAGGAAAACTCGGCGTGCAAGCAGATGTACGAGGGGTTGCCGGAACCTGGAAGGATCTCACCGATTCGGTGAACTTCATGGCGGGTTCTTTGACTGCACAGGTGCGAAACATTGCCGCCGTGACGACGGCGGTGGCGAATGGCGACTTATCCAAGAAAATTACCGTCGATGTCAAAGGGGAAATTTTAGAGCTGAAAAACACCGTTAACACGATGGTGGATCAGCTCAACTCGTTTGCCTCGGAGGTGACGCGGGTGGCGCGCGAGGTAGGCACGGAAGGAAAACTCGGCGTACAGGCGGAGGTGCGCGGCGTTGCCGGAACCTGGAAGGATCTCACCGATTCGGTGAACTTCATGGCGGGAAGCTTGACCGCGCAGGTGCGGAACATCGCCGAAGTGACGACGGCGGTGGCGAATGGCGACTTATCCAAGAAAATTACCGTCGATGTTAAAGGCGAGATTTTAGAGCTGAAAAACACGATCAACACGATGGTGGATCAGCTCAACTCGTTTGCCTCGGAGGTAACGCGGGTAGCGAGAGAGGTGGGAACGGAAGGGAAACTGGGCGTACAAGCGTATGTCCGGGGGGTTGCTGGAACCTGGAAAGATTTGACCGATAACGTCAACTTGATGGCGGGGAATCTAACCGCACAGGTGCGGAACATCGCCGAAGTGACGAAGGCGGTAGCAAATGGCGACCTTTCTAAGAAAATCACGGTTGATGTCAAAGGCGAGATTTTGGATCTCAAAGACACGATCAACGTGATGGTGGATCAGCTTTCCTCCTTCGCCTCAGAAGTCACGCGGGTGGCGCGAGAGGTAGGAACCGAAGGGAAATTGGGCGGTCAAGCGGAGGTGCGCGGCGTTGCCGGAACCTGGAAAGATTTGACCGACAACGTGAACTCAATGGCGGGGAACTTAACCGCGCAAGTGCGAGGCATCGCCAAAGTGGTGACGGCAGTTGCCAATGGTGACTTGAAGCGAAAACTGATGCTGGAGGCGAAGGGAGAAATTGAAACCTTAGCCGATACGATCAACGAGATGATCGACACGCTGGCAACGTTTGCCGATCAAGTCACGACAGTGGCGCGAGAGGTCGGAATTGAAGGGAAGCTGGGAGGACAGGCGAAGGTGCCTGGTGCTGCCGGAACCTGGAGAGCGCTAACCGACAACGTGAACGAACTGGCAGCGAATTTAACTACGCAGGTACGAGCGATCGCAGAAGTCGCGATCGCTGTAACCAGAGGCGACCTCACCCGGTCGATTTCCGTCGCTGCACAAGGCGAAGTCGCCATCCTCAAAGACAACATCAACCAGATGATTGCCAACCTGCGGGAAACAACGCAGAAGAATACCGAGCAAGACTGGTTAAAAACCAACCTCGCCAAATTTACCCGGATGCTTCAGGGACAGCGAGATTTGGAAACCGTCTCCAAACTCATTCTCTCGGAACTCGCTCCTCTGGTTTCCGCGCAACACGGTGTGTTTTACCTGATGGAAAGTGGCGAGCAACATCAGGCATTCCTGAAACTCCTGAGTACCTATGCCTACCGCGAGCGCAAGCATCTCGCCAACCACTTCCATTTAGGAGAAGGCTTGGTGGGACAATGCGCCCTGGAAAAAGAACGGATTCTGCTCAGCGAGGTGCCGGACAACTATATCAAGATCAGCTCTGGCTTAGGGGAATCGACTCCGCTGAATGTTGTTGTGTTGCCCGTCCTCTTTGAAGGACAAGTGACTGCGGTGATTGAACTGGCTTCTTTCCGACGATTTAGCGAGATTCACCTCACCTTCTTCGATCAACTCACCGAAAGCATTGCCATCGTTCTGAATACGATCGCGGCTTCGATGCGTACCGAAGAATTGCTCAAGCAATCTACCGCCCTGGCAGAAGAACTCCAAACCCAGCAGAAAGAACTCACAGAAACGAATAAGCGACTGGAACAACAAGCCAAATCACTCCAGGCATCCGAGGAACTGCTCAAGAATCAACAGGAACAGTTGCAGCAAACCAACGAAGAACTGGAAGAGCGATCGCGCTTACTCGCGATGCAAAACCGCGAAGTCGAGCGCAAGAATCGAGAAATCGAACAGGCAAGACAGTCGGTGGAGGAAAAAGCCGAGCAGCTGGCACTCACCTCGAAGTACAAGTCGGAATTCTTGGCGAATATGTCCCACGAACTGCGGACGCCGCTAAATAGCTTGTTGATTTTGGCTCGTCTACTTTCTGATAATCCAGAAGGGAACCTGACGCCGAAGCAAGTCGAATACACCCGCACCATTCATTCCGCAGGCACCGATCTGTTGGGACTGATTAACGACATCTTGGATCTGGCAAAAATTGAATCGGGAACGATGTCGGTTGACATCGATCAGATGTTATTTACCGATTTGCGGAGCCAGATGGAGCGAACGTTCCAGCAAGTGGCGCACGACAAAGGACTCGCCTTTACTGTCGAATCCGACGAAAGACTGCCCAAGGGAATGTATACCGACTCGAAACGGTTACAACAAGTCCTGAAGAATCTGCTCTCGAATGCCTTTAAATTTACGGATCAGGGTGCAGTCCGATTACGAGTCGAGCTAGCCACAGGCGGCTGGAGTTCCGAACAGGGGAGTTTAAATCGCGCCCAGACCGTCATTGCTTTTGCCGTCAGCGACACAGGGATTGGGATTGCACCAGATAAGCAGAGAATTATTTTTGAGGCTTTTCAGCAGGCGGATGGAACAACCAGCCGCAAATACGGCGGCACGGGTTTGGGCTTGTCAATCAGTCGAGAAATTGCCCGACTGCTGGGCGGAGAAATTCGTCTGGTGAGCAGTCCGGGACAGGGAAGCACGTTTACCCTCTATTTGCCGCAAGCTTATCAAGATGGGGCAGCAGGAATGAGTCCGGAAGTGCGAAGTATCCTTCCAGGAGCGCGGAGTCCCGTCGCCCCCAGTACCCTCGCACCCAGTATCCCTCAGACCCTTGATGTTCGACCGGCAACTCTACCAGCAACTCCACTGGCGACTCCACCGGCGAATCGAAACGACGGCGTTCGTTCCTCCAGTCTCGGAGAGGCAAGTGTCGCCGCGAGTCCCTACCCGCGTTCTGCACACATGGCTGACATTAGCGATGACCGGGACGATATCCAAGCGGGCGATCGCGTGTTGCTAATTGTGGAGGACGATATCAATTTTGCCCGGATCTTGTTGGACATGGCACGACAACAAGGCTTCAAAGGGCTGGTGGCGTTGCGAAGCGATACAGCTCTGGCAATGGTGCGAGAATATCAGCCGGATGCGATTACGCTAGATATTCGGTTGCCGGTGATGGATGGCTGGACGGTGTTAGACCGTTTGAAGCACGACCCAGGCACTCGTCACATCCCCGTGCATATCATCTCCGTCGAAGAAGTCCAGCAGCGCAGCTTGCAACAAGGAGCGATCGCTTATCTACAAAAACCTGTCAGCAGCGAAGCCTTAGCGCAGGCGCTATCTGACATTAAGGGATTTGTCGAGCGCCCCGTGAAGAACTTGCTGGTCGTAGAAGATGATGAAACTCAACGCCACAGCATTGTCGAGCTAATCGGTAATAGCGACGTGCAGACGACGGCTGTAGGCACTGGAACAGAGGCACTCGAAGAGCTGAGAACCGGGCACTATGATTGCCTGGTACTAGATTTGGGACTGCCGGATATGACTGGATTTGAGTTGATGGAGCAAATAAAACAGGAGCCTAGCCTGACGACACTCCCGATTATTGTTTATACCGGCAGGGAATTAACCAAGCAACAAGAAACCGAACTCAAGCGCATTGCCGAGACGATTATCATCAAAGACGTGCGATCGCCAGAACGTCTTCTGGATGAAACCGCCTTGTTCCTCCACCGAGTGCAGGCAAATTTACCCCGCCCGAAACAACAAATTCTGGAACAATTGCATCAAACCGATCCGGTTCTGACTGGCAAGAAAGTTTTGATTGTTGATGACGATGTGCGGAATATCTTTGCCCTCACCAGTATGCTGGAACTCCATCAAATGGAAGTGTTGTATGCCGAAAATGGCAGAGATGGCATTGCGAAGTTGCAAGAACGCCCCGACATTGATATTGTCCTGATGGACGTGATGATGCCGGAAATGGACGGTTACGAAACCATGCAAGCCATTCGCCAACTCGATTCATTCGCAACACTACCGATGATCGCTCTCACCGCCAAAGCCATGAAAGGCGATCGCGAAAAGTGTATTGAAGCGGGTGCGTCCGACTACATCACCAAACCTGTGGATACCGAGCAATTGCTCTCCCTGCTTCGCGTCTGGCTCTATCGATAAGGCAAAAGAAAAAAGGCAAAGAAGCAGCAAAAGTTCTTGCTGTTTCTTTGTCTCTGTTTCTTTTACCTTTCTACTTTTTACTTTTTACTGTATGAACACGCCCAAAAATAGCAGCGAACTTGAAGATATTGAAATTCAGTTGCTATTGGAGGGCGTGTATCGTTACTACGGATTTGATTTCCGAAATTATGCTCCCGCTTCACTCAAGCGCCGCATCTGGAATGCGATTCGTGCGGAGCATTTAAGCAGTGTATCCGCGCTTCAGGAAAGAGTCCTCCACGATGCAAACGCGATGGAGCGATTTCTGCTCGGTCTCTCCGTCAACGTGACCGCCATGTTCCGCGATCCGACCTTTTATTTAACATTTAGAAATAAAGTTGTTCCCTTATTGCGAACATATCCATTTATTCGGATCTGGTGTGCAGGTTGTTCAACTGGAGAGGAAGTTTATTCAATCGCAATTTTGTTGCAAGAAGAAGAGCTTTATCACCGTTGCCGCATCTATGCAACCGACATGAATGAGATGGTATTAAGAAAAGCCAAAAGTGGCATTTTTCCCCTCCATTTAATGCAGGAATATACTCAGCATTATCTCAAAGCAGGCGGGATTAAGTCTTTTTCGGAGTATTATACCGCTGCTTATGATAGCGCTATTTTTCGGGCGTCACTCAAAGAAAACATTATTTTTTCTCAACATAATCTAGCGATTGATGGTTCTTTTAATGAATTTAATGTCATCTTATGTCGCAACGTCCTAATCTATTTCAATCCATTTCTTCAGGAACGGGTTCACAATCTTTTGTACGATAGCCTTTGTAGATTTGGGATTTTAGGATTAGGTCGTCAGGAATCCCTGAAAACCACTCTATACGAAAAACACTATGAGGAGTTAGAAAATCATGAAAAGATTTACCGAAAATTGGCTTAATTAAAACTTTCCAATTACAAGTTACATATAAATGCAAGATTTCCCAAATCAATGGAATAAAAAGAAGGTGAATATTTTTTAGGTCAAGAGTAGTAGGTAATTGGAAATCCTTCACTACCCACCCGTTTTATTGAGTTTTGCCCATCTACTGATTCATGGTGAGTATGACTTTTGATATTGTTGTTGTCGGCACATCATTAGGTGGGTTACAAGCTTTAACCGTAATGCTCGCAGGTCTACCAAATACTTTCCCAGCGGCTGTGGTTGTCGTCCAACACCGTCACAAAGCCTCTGATAACACGCTGAGCTTCTTTCTCCAGCAGTACAGCACTTTGCCGGTGGCGGAAGCGGAAGATAAAGAAGAAATTCTGCCTCGACGGGTATACCTAGCTCCCGCTGATTATCACTTACTGGTGGAACCCCGACAGGCATGGGGACACCGCCAAGGTCGGTACGGAGGCATCGCCACATTAGCACTCTCCACTGAGGCTCCTGTATGCAATGCCCGACCGTCGATTGATGTGCTGTTTGAATCGGCAGCTGATGCTTATGCACAGAGAGTTATCGGGGTGATTTTAACCGGAGCAAGTCAGGATGGAGCGAAAGGCTTGGCAAAAATTAAAGCACGCGGCGGACGGGCTATAGTACAAGAGCCTGCAACAGCAGAAAGCCGGATTATGCCGGAAGCCGCGATCGCATCTGTAACGGTAGACTGGATTGTGCAGCTCCAAGACATTGCCCCTCTTTTAGTCAACCTTTGTCAATCGGCTGTGAGGTGAAAAAATCAGATATGTGACGCCAAAGCCCTAGTAGCTCAACAGCCGAATCTAGACACATCAAATCTTCATCTAAAAACCCTGGATTCTGGTTTCTAAAATTTGTAACTTTGGATAGTGGTATCAATCGCTAAACAGTGACAGGCTCGACAAAGCCGCTCAAACAAATCCCGACCTTCCAGAAAATGCAGCCCGAAGAAATAGTTAACGTCCTCCTTGTGGACGATCACCCAGAAAATTTACTGGCTTTGGAGGCAATCCTGGGCAGCCTCGGTCAAAATTTGGTCAGAGCTACATCGGGCGAACAAGCCTTGCGATGTCTGCTGGAGCGCGATTTTGCCGTGATTTTGCTTGATGTCCAGATGCCCGGTCTAGATGGATTTGAGACGGCAAAGCTGATTCGACAACGACAGCGATCGCGCCACACGCCGATTATTTTCCTGACCGCTTTTAGCAGCAGCGACTCTCTGGTTTTCAAAGGTTATTCCCTGGGTGCAGTAGATTACCTGCTCAAACCACTGGAACCGGAAATATTAACCTCCAAGGTGGGGGTGTTTGTTGACTTGTTCAAGAAAACCGCAGAGGTGAAACGACAAGCGGCACAACTGACTGCTGTTAACTTAGAACTTAAGCAAAGTGAAGAGCGTTTTCGCTCGTTAAGTGCCTGCTCGCCCCTAGGCATTTTTATGACCGATATTGAAGGGCGCTGTACATACGCAAATCCGCGCTGCCAAGCGATTTGTGGCTTAACGCCTAATGTAGAAACGGGAACTTTAGCCTCGCTCTACGAAGAAGGCTGGTTGCAGTCGGTACATCCAGAAGACCGCGATCGCGTCTATAGACATTGGTCTACTTGCATGAGCATTGGTCAGGAATGCTCCAACGAGTTTCGCTGCCAGACTCCGGAGGACATTGTGCGTTGGGTTTACCTGCGCTCCTCCCCGATGCTGACCGATACCGGCGAACTTATCGGTCATGTCGGCACCCTAGAAGACATCACCGAGCGCAAAGCCGCAGAGGAAGCCCGCGCTCAGATGATTCGCGAACAGGTGGCACGACAGGAAGCCGAGGCGGCAAACCGAATTAAAGATGAGTTCCTTGCAACCCTGTCTCACGAACTCCGCACTCCCCTCAACTCGATGCTGGGTTGGACTCAACTGCTCCGCAGTCGCAAGTATGATGAAAAGACGACAGCCCGTGCCCTGGAAACGATTGAGCGTAACGCCAAGTTACAGGCGCAACTGATTGAGGATATTCTCGATGTCTCGCGGATTATTCGCGGGAAGCTACGGTTAAATATCTGTCAAGTTAATCTTGTCCCCGTGATTGAGGCGGCGCTGGATGCGGTTCGTCCGGCGGCTGAGGATAAAGGGATTCAATTGGAAAGCGTACTCGATCGCGCCGTGGAACTGGTTCCTGGCGATCCTAACCGCTTGCAGCAAGTTGTTTGGAATCTACTCTCCAATTCGATCAAGTTCACGTCTTCAGGGGGAAAGGTGCAGGTGCGCCTTTTCAAGGATGGCGATCGCGCTCAAATTAGCATCAGCGACACCGGCGTGGGCATCAGCCCAGATTTTCTCCCCTATATTTTCGATCGCTTCCGTCAAGCAGATAGCACCACAACCAGGCGCTATGGTGGCTTGGGACTTGGTTTAGCAATTGTCCACAACTTAGTGGAACTGCAAGGCGGCACGATTGAGGCAAGAAGTGAGGGAGAAGGGAAAGGGTCAACATTTATCGTGAAGCTGCCAGTAGTATCCGATCAGCTCAAGACTTGCGATTTGGAGTCTATCTCCTCAGGTAAAAAAGTCGCGATCGCGTCTCCTCCCTCTCTAGAAACGTTGCAGGTGCTGGTGGTGGATGACGATACAGATACCCGCGATTTTTTGAGGGCGGCGCTAGAACAATACCACGCTCAGGTGACGGCTGTGGCATCGGTTCAGGAAGCGATGCAAGCTCTGGAACACTTAAAACCCGATGTACTGGTGAGCGACATCGGAATGCCGAATGAGGACGGTTATGGCTTGATCCGTAAAGTCAGAGCTTTGGAATCTCAGCGAGGAGAAACGAGCATTCCCGCGATCGCGCTGACTGCTTATGCCAGGGGTGAGGAGCGATCGCAGGCACTCGAAGCAGGTTTCCAGGTACACCTGCCTAAACCCGTTGAGGCAATCAAATTAATTGCTTCTGTGGCAAACTTAGCGGGGCTGAGTACAAAGCTCGCAGACGTGTAGCAATCTCTAAACCAATCATTCTTTCAATCAGGTGATTTCTATAACGACATTGCTTGCTAGCCGCACGGCTGTAAGCGTTGGTTAGGCGATAGATATCCCGCGATGGGAGCAGGACTATCTGTTCGCGCCGATCGTCTTGTCGAAGAAGTCGAACGTCCGGTACAGCGCCTTGAGCGACGCTTCGCGTGTCTGCTTGTAGGTCGATCCGATGAAGCTGTGACCCATTCCCATACAAAAAAAGGCATAAAAAAAAGGAGAGCCACTTGGGCGACTCTCCCGATCATCAGGGTGCATCTACTAAACAAAATATATCACTTGGGGATGAGGGGTGTCACCCCTTATTTTGTTTTTTTCGTGAAGTTTCCTCGCTTTTATGTGAAGTGAAGACGAAGATAATTGTCAACATAAATCAGGCAAAGGGTTGTGCGGCAAATGTAGCAGATACGTATTTCTGCGAGCGATCGCCTGCACATCCGCTACATTTTCTACCAGCACCCGTTGCCTGGGCTTCAGCCTTGCGGAGTAGGTTTTGACGACTCCGCAAGGCGGTATATTTTGGCTTGTCTAACTAACTGTTCAACTTCTGAGCCATCATTTGGTTCGTGAGTTTCGGGTCAGCTTGACCTCCTGTTTGCTTCATCACCTGCCCCACAAAGAAACCCAACAGCTTAGTTTTACCGCTGCGATACTGTTCCAGCTCTTTGGGATTTGCCGCTATAACTTCATTGATGATTTTTTCCAGCTCACCCTTGTCAGAGATTTGCTTGACTCCTTTGCTCTCTACCAGTTCTTTCGCAGAACCCCCTTTAGACAGCAACTCTGGCAGAATCTCTTTAGCGATTTTGCCGCTGATAGTTCCGTCTTCAATTAAGGAGATGAGTTCCGCGAGGATCTGGGGTTTGAGGGCAATTTCAGCGATATTCAGTTTAGCGGTGTTGAGATAGGCAGAAATATCACCCATCACCCAGTTAGCCGCTTGCTTGGGATTCGCCTTGGCAGAAACCGCCGCTTCAAAATACTCCGACACCGATCTATCGTCGGTTAGGACGCGGGCATCGTAAGCAGACAAACCCAATTCACTTTCGTAACGATGACGTTTTTGCGCTGGCAGTTCCGGCAGTTCCGACTTCCACTTAGATAATTGCTCAGCGGAGACTTGTATGGGAGTTAGGTCGGGTTCTGGGAAGTAGCGGTAATCGCTAGAGCCTTCCTTCTTCCGCATACTCACTGTGCGTTGGCTACCTTCCTCCCAAAGCCTGGTTTCTTGAATAATTCGCTCGCCGGATTGGATGGCTTCAATTTGCCGGTCGATTTCGTACTCAATCGCCCGTTGGATGGCGTTGAAGGAGTTCATATTTTTGATTTCGACCTTCGTGCCAAACTCCTTCTGACCAACCGGACGCACGGAGATATTCACGTCGCAGCGCAGCGAACCTTCTTGCATATTGCCGTCACTGACGCCCAGATAGCGGACAATCCGGCGCAGTTCTTGGGCATATTCAGCAGCTTCAACCCCCGAACGGATATCCGGTTCGGAGACAATTTCTACCAAGGGAATGCCGGTGCGGTTGTAGTCTACTAAAGAATAGGTAGAACCAGAGAGTCTTTCACTACCCGCATGAACCAATTTTCCAGCATCTTCTTCCATGTGCAGGCGAGTGATGCCAATCTTTTTGCGGATGGGATTGCCATCTGCGTCAGTTAGCTCAATCTCCAGCCAACCATGTTCGGCAATGGGCAAATCGTACTGAGAAACTTGATAATTTTTGGGCAGATCGGGATAAAAATATTGCTTACGGTCAAATTTGCTATAAGGAGCGATCGCGCAGTTGAGAGCCAAACCGGCTTTAACCGCGTACTCCAGCACCTTTTGATTCAGCACCGGCAATACTCCAGGCATTCCCATACACACTGGACAGACATTCTGATTGGGCGTCGCACCAAATTCGGTGGAGCAATTACAGAAAATCTTGGTTTCGGTACTGAGTTGACAGTGAGTTTCCAGACCGATAATAGCTTCGTACTGAGTTTTAACCGGAGCAGCAGTCGTCATGAGCTTACAGAGTGCAGATAATTGCAACACTTCGGCTCTATTTTAGCTTTGTCTTAACCTCGCAGCCCTTAATTAATCAAAAACGACTTCTGGATTCATGTCTGCTGGTGATTTCCAATCGATTCCGTACTCTGCTTTTAAAATACGTTTCTTCTCAGCCCAGAATCGCTCGGCAAAGGCTGCGTCTCTTGGTTCGTTCGCCAGGTTTTCGTCTGCTTTTCGACCGGCGTCTGCAATCAGTTGTTCATATTTCGGAGCAAATTCTTTTAAATCGTGCTTGATTTCCCCTGGATTCTTCCCCAGGTTCAGCCTTATTTGAACTTCCCGAACTAGCTTAGGCAGAACAAAGGCAACATAGCGATCGCGATACTTCTCACCTTGACTGACATCATCTGGCGTTTTTTGGAGTCCTAGTCTCGCCCCGACTCCTAATAAGGTTAAGCTTAATAAAATTCCTAGAATAACCTTTGAGGATTTCATCAACCAACTCTCCTAAATTAGGGAATGCCCAACATCTTAGCATCAGAACTAAAGATGTCTATCCGCTCATTTTCATCTGGATAAAGTAGAGGAGGCACGCTTGCGATCGCGCGGTTCTAGTCCGGTTTAAATCTTGCAGCGAGAGATTAAAAATTGCGAACCGCCACAATTCGGCGCTATCGGGATTACTCTCAAATAATTTAGCTTCCGTTAGATAGTCAGAAGCCGAGTTGACTTCCAAAATGAGTCTATAAAAGCGAAATAATTTAGCAATATAAATTTTGAAAGTATTACTAATCTAATGAGTGTCGATTTTATTTTTAGGGATATAACATTAGTCGTTGCTTCGCAGGCGACGCCGAGAAAACAAAGGAACAGAAATAGATGAATTCACGACGGATCTAAATCTTTTGACGATTCAGGTTGAAGAAGCGCGATCGCTGAAATTCTCTCTTTTTGTATACGCCTTTTGGCTTGTGAATATGCTAAAAAAAACCAGCCACTCGCGGCGACTGGTCAAGCTTGCTGTGTTGGGAGGAGGAAAACCTGATGCCAAGACGAAAAAGCTATGCAATTATCCCGTAGATAGCCAACCTGCGTCTCGATACACTAAGTCGTCCCTTGTTAAGGAATGTAACACATTTTTTTCAAAAGCTGCAATATTTATTTACAAACAGTCATTTGTGCGTGTGCCAACTTGTGCATTAAATGCCGAACAAGATAATGTAAGTTCCCCAAGCCGCAGCTAAACAGGCAATAATCGTTGACCAGATAGGGTGCCGACTAAGACTGGTGATGCCGCCTTGGGTTCGTAGGGTTTCTAAGTCAATCCAGGGGGTCGCGCCTTGCCGAAACCATCCAGTTGCGGTGACTTGCCGATTTACGAAGTCGCTGGGACGAGTGGACAAGGGTAAAAGATTACCAATAGAACCCAGTTGAGAGCAATAATGTAACTTAACCAAGCCGGTGTCGGTTTGTAGGATTAAATCCTGTCCCAGCCAGTTGCTAATCCCTTGACGCCCCAAGAGTTTTCCTTGCAGACGCACCGGCTGACTATCCACAGGTAAAGCATCGATTCGAGTCGATAAATCGGATAGGTTGGGGTTCGTTTGCAGAGTGGAAGCTTTGATATCTGGAAAGAAGGAATTGATCCGCAAAAAGGTGCCAATGCTAAAACCTATCGG
Organism: Trichocoleus sp. Lan; assembly: GCF_039961855.1. Classification (NCBI taxonomy): domain Bacteria; kingdom Bacillati; phylum Cyanobacteriota; class Cyanophyceae; order Leptolyngbyales; family Trichocoleusaceae; genus Trichocoleus; species Trichocoleus sp. Lan. The sequence goes on from NZ_JAMPKA010000015.1 coordinate 50,060, forward strand.
CAGGCAACCGACAAGGATCGTCCAGTAATCGTCGAGTATCCATGCAAGTTGCCGGATTCCCAGCCAGCTGCCAATCCACCCCAACAGCCAGAACAAGCACCCCAAGGCTAAACCAGACAAAATGCCAAAGAAGGGGGCACCTTGTAACCAAAGTTTTGACTTTTTAGTTTTAAGCGAAGATGCTCGAATCCGCTGTTCGGACATTTGAGTGAAGTCAAGTTCTGTCTCTAGCTTCCAGTGGCGGGCGTAGAGGCATAACAAGTACAGGCGATCGCCCATTAAAGGATGGCTGTTGTTGATGACCATCCACTGGCGATGGGGGTTGAGATAGCCCCATTGCAACAGGGATTCCCAAGGCGTCTGGGAGGGAAAGCTGCCCAAGCTGATGGCTTGCCGATATCCCACTGGCGTCAGTAAATCAAAGCCTTCCAAAAGCCAGCGGGTAGACTGGTGTTTTTGGATATCAGCAGCAATGCCACGGGTAACTTTCAATAAAGCGCGGGAGAAGGCATTTGGGTTGCCAGTGATATCTGCCGCTATGCGATCGCTATAGATAATTCGCAGCCGCGACAGCCACAAACCGATAAAGCAAACTAGCCAAAATAAGCCGTAACTCAAAGCCGAAACAACCACCGCTGGAATCTTTAGCAGGGGGCTTTGTAAGCGGTCTCCCCACTGCGCGACTTGTCGGTACAAGGTGTAAGGAATCTGGGCGATTAGCATGATGAGGGACATCACTGCCAAATTCAATCCCAACGGTAAACAAGCCAGGGCAATCCACCAACAAGTCCAAGCCCAGTCTGAGTTCCTCAACAGGCTAAAAAAGCCTCCAATCAGGAACATTATGGTTGCCATCACCAAACCGACCAACTTGTTTTGGACAATGTGCCCCAACTCGCTGGCATAGACTGTGGCGATTTCATCCTCTGCCAGTTGATCTAAGAGTCCTTGACTGACCACAATTCGGGCAGTGCGAGGCAGATTTCCATAAGTGAGTGCGACTGGGGCGCTGATGGGTAAGATCCGCAAAGTCGGCACGGGCAAACGGCGCTGTCCGCAATAGCGGGGTAGCATCTTGGCGGCTTCTGGGCTGGATTTAGACAGCGCTGACAGCGACAGCGGTTGCATCTTCTCAAATTGCTTGAGGAAGAAGTCTAGTAGCCAGGGAGACAGACACGCTAGCAGCACCAACACGGTCACGATAGGCCAAGTCGGGTCTTCGTAAAAAGCTGGGATAGGCTGCAAAAACGGCAGGTTGATGAGGAAGTTGTTCGTCGTCGTCATCAAGAACTGCACGAGAACGCGAATTACCCAGAAAAGCGCGATCGCAGTCCCTGCTTGAAGCAACCACAGACGTTCTGGTTTCACTGCTGGCATTGCTCGCCATCCTTTGGCGCGTCCTGCTTGACGCCAGCCAATAATACTGGTCGATTCTAGAATTTTCTCATCTGTTGGGGTCTCAGATGGCGTCTCAGAAATGACCCCTGTGTCTGCTGCTGTATCTGGCGCAATCGGTGCTTCTGTCGGGGCGGCTACTTCTGCCTCTAGGTTGCTTTCCGCTTCTTTCCCTTTGCCCTGTACTAAGGGTGAGTTGGAGGGTGTTACCTTTTGTACTGGCTTAGTGCTGTTCGCCCTGACGCTTTCAGAGGCAGGTTGAGCGGCTTTTGCCCCTTGTGCGGGTGAAGTAGCAGGCGTTTGCAAGGGGACAAACCCGGTCGTGTCTAGAGCAGGCGACACGGATGGTTGAGGCTTTTGGGGCGGTTGGTCTAAGGGAATAAATCCGGTGACATCTGACGTAGACGCAGCCCCCGGTGCGGGTGACGTGGCGGGCGTTTGCAAGGGGACAAACCCGGTCGCCTCTGAAGTTCGTGGAGGAGAAGGCGTTTTTTGAAGTTGAGGATAACGATTGACCAAATTAGCCAAATTCCGCTCTCCCCAGTCCTTCACCTTGGGGTATTTGCTTTGACTGAGGGTTTGGCAAAGCGATCGCGCTTTCTCGATTTCGCCAGTGCGTTCATAGGCAACCACCAGCCCCATCTGAGCGCGGAGGACTGTCTTTTGACTCAACTCAAACTCGCAAACGCCTTCTAGGTGAGCGATCGCATCTGGATAATTTCCCTGTTTCAGGGCTGCTAGACCAGCTTCCAGAGAGGGATTGGGAACAGAAGCCATAAAAATTCAACAGCACTCGGCTTCCTTCCAAGATACCCTCACTTCAGCGATCGCCTATCATTCAGCCAATTTTCAATTTTCAACCGCAGATGGCTACCCGTTTCAGTTAGATTCACCAATTAAAGTAAAAGCCGCCCAGTCTCTAGGGTCGGGGTGTTGTTTCATGGTTGTTAGCATCGCTTGCCGCAATGCTTGGGAGCGATCGGGGTTGAGCTGGAGATTTTTGTAAAACTCGGTCATTAAAGAGGCTGTTGGTGCATCGGGAACCGACCACAAAGAGACAATGATGCTGGGGACACCCGCACTAATAAATGAACGTGATAAGCCAATCACGCCATCCCCGGTAATTTTGCCTCGTCCGGTGTCACAAGCACTCAAAACGACTAATTCTGCATTGAGCTTCAGGTCGAGGATTTCAGAAGCCGTGAGTAAACCTTCATCTGAACCGGATGGAGCCAAAGCGATCGCACTGTTCAATCCCTGGATATCATCGAATATCCCATGTGTTGCCAGATGAATAATTCCGGCAGAAGGCAATGCTTGCGCGATCGCGGCTTTAGTCGCTTGCTTCCCTGTAATCGCCTGAGTCTTGAGTAGTTTAGCAATCTCTTTAGCTTCCTGTTCCGCTCCCGACAAGTTCGATAACTGCTCTGCGGGTTCTCCAGGTTTCAGCACCACCTTAGGCATTGTGGGATTGCCGACTATCAGCGCATTCTTGCTAGAAAAAGTCCGTGTATCCCCATTCAAAACCCGTTTTGTGCCCTGATGGGTTAAATCCAGCAATTGAATCGAAGGAGCCGTCAGAATGGTATGTTTTTCTATCAGGTATTTGCCAGAAGCATCTTGGAAAGCTGGAAATGGCGCGAGGAACAGCGCATCTTGCGGAATAAAAATTACACGAGCATTTGGATCAACAGGTAGCTCTTCCGCAATGGGTTTAATCAGCAGTTGATGGAGTTGCTGTAATCGTTTAGTCGGGCTTTCTTCCTCTATCAGTTCCGCTACAATACCGCCAGCGCGACCCCTGACCCCTATAGATTCACGGGTGTTGGCAACGAGGTCTTGTAGAGAAAGATTCTGTTTCTGCCACAGTGGTTTGAGATCGGCTGTCCGAAACGTCACTTCACCTGTAGGCTTGATGACCCAAATATAGAGTTCTGATTCCTTTGTTTGTTCTTTCCCTTGAACTTTGAAATTATCGTAAATAACCGAATATTCAACAAGAGTTGCATTTTGTTTCTTGGCAACTTGTTTAATCAGCTCGATATTGGGCGTAGTAATGCTAGATTGCTCTTTTGGTTTAGGTTCTAATCGAGAAGCCAGTAACTCCACAAAAGCACGCGCCCTTCCTCGTTCGGCAATTTCCAAGGCTTCATTAGTTTTATTCTGAGCAATTAAAACTTCCTGCAACAGGCGGTAAGTCCGAGCTTGCCTTTCAAAAATAGAAACTTTATTAGCATCTTCTAATTTAACTCGTAAATCTTCCCAAATCTTGATAGCATCGCGGAGGTATTTTTCAGCTTCCGGTAGATTACCTTTTTTGCGATAAGCATTAGCTAAATTATTCAAGGCATTGCCTTCTGCTTCCTTATCTTCTTTTTGTTGTGCAATAGCTAAGGTTTGTTTGTAGTAATCAATTGCTTTCGTAGCATCTCCTTGGGCTAAGTAAATATTTGCCAAACCTGCCAAACCTTCGTATCTGCTGAATTGTAATGTTTCTGTATAATATTGAATTGCTTTGGCATAATCGCTTGAATAATAATAAATATTCGCCAAGTTAACTTTATTTTTAGCGATGCCAAAGACGTTTTCTTGTTCCTCGTCAATACTTAATGCTTGCAAATAATCTTTAATTGCTTTTTCAGTTTTCCCCTGTTGATTATAACTATAGCCTCGACTTCGTAAAATCTCTGCTTTAATTTGAGGATTAGAGTAATTTTCGACAAGTATTAAAGCATCCTTGTAAAACTGAATAGCTTTGTCATAAGCAGCTAAAGAGTTATAAACGTTTCCCAGATTTGAGAGAATATTTATTTGTCTTTCTAAGTAATTATATTGTTTGGCTAGGTTGAAGGCTTCAGTGTAGTAATTAATTGTCTTGGTGTATTCGCCTATGCAATAGTAAGCATTACCCAGTTTTTCACGCATAAAGCTTTCATTTTCTTTATCTCCAATTTCTTTGTAAACTTTAAGCGCTTTTTCCCAAGGCTCAAATGCTAAGGCACAATTAGGTGGAGGAAATTCCAGATTTCTCAGTGTGTCTGCTTTGGCTAGCAAAGAAGAAGGTGTTTCAGGCAAAGTCAAAGTTGCTAGAAGCTTGCCTGACAAGTTCCACAAACGGATAGTGCCGTCATCAGATGCAGTAGCAATCAATTTTCCATCAGAGCTAAAGTTAGCGCTGTTGATATCAAACTCATGTCCTTTTAGTTCGGCTATTAATTTGCCAGAAATATCCCAAACACGAGCTGTCTTCCGAGAGATTGTAAGGATAAATTTTCCATCAATGCTAAAACTGGCACTGTTGACTCTATCCTCATGCTTTGTTTCTACTAACTGCTTGCCAAAGGTATCCCAGATACGAGCTGTACCATCAGCCGATGTAGTAACAATTAGCTTTCCGTCAGGGCTAAAGCCAGCACTGTTTACTCTTTGTTGATGTCCTTTGAGTTCCACTAATAGGTTAAGAGAAGTATTCCACAAACGAGCAACCCCATCTTCAGAGGCGGTTATAATTTGCTTACCATCTGGACTAAAACTCGCACTTGTAACATAATTTTCAAGCTCCGCAAGCAATCTCCCGGCAATATCCCAAAGGCGCACTTCATTAAATAAGCCTGTAGTGATAATCAGCTTACTATCAGGGCTAAAACTTGCACCGTATATACCACTCCACTTATTGCCTTGAAGTACTGTTAGTAACTTACCAGAAGTATCCCAAATACGAGCTGTTTCGTCTGAAGATGCAGTGACAATCAAGTTCCCATTTGGGCTAAAACTAGCACTCCAAACTTCATCCTGATGCCCTTTGAGTACCGCCCATGGATTTCCGGACTTGTCCCAAAGTCGGGCTGTTTTGTCCTTAGATGCAGTAACAATAAACTTACCATTCGGGCTGAAACTTACCGTGTTAACTTGATGTTCATGACCTTTAAGTTCAGCTAACAGTTTGCCTGAAACTTTCCAAATACGAGTAGTCCCGTCTTTAAAAGTACCAACAATACGTTGTCCATCGGGACTAAAAATAGCGCTTATTGCTAGGTTCAGATTGATAGCGATTTCGGTTAGCAGCTTACCGGAAGTATCCCAAATACGGCTCGTACCATCCCAAGATGCAGTAGCTATCCGCTTGCCATCAGGACTGAAACTGGCATTTACAACCTGTTCTCGATGCCCCTTAAGTTCGACTAGCTGCTTACCTGACAAGTCCCAAATACGGGCAGTTTTGTCCCAAGATGTGGTGACTATTCGATTTCCATCAGGACTGAAACTGGCACTATCGACATTTTCTTCGTGACCTTTGAGGATAGCTAGCTGCTTGCCTGATAAGTCCCACACACGGGCTGTTTCATCCCAGGATGCAGTAACAATGAGTTTACCATCTGGGCTAAATTTTGCATTTCTGACAGAACTTTCATGACCTTTGAGTTCCACGAGCTGCTTGCCTGACAAATCCCACACACGGCCGGTTTTATCACCAGATGCAGTAACAATTAGCTTGCCATCAGGACTAAAACTAGCACTGTTAACCTCATCCTCGTGTCCTGTTATGAGCAATAGCTGTTTACCTTTTGTATCCCATAAACGGACAGTTTCATCTTTGGATGTGGTAACAATTAGTTTGCCATCCGGGCTAAAACTCGCAGTGTTGACGCAACAGTTATGTCCTCTCAGTTCTGCTAAGAACTTACCGGAAATATCCCAGACACGAGCCGTTTCATCATCGGATGCAGTGACAATCAGTTTACCATTGGGGCTAAAATTGGCATCTAAAACACAACACTTATGTCCTCTGAGAATCGCCTGTAATTGACCCGAAGAACTCCAAATACGAGAGATACCATCATCCGATGCGGTTACAATTAACTGACCATCGCCACTAAAACTCGCACTTCTAACTCTTCCTGGAGATTTTCGTTCAGATGATCGTTGTGGAGATTTTGGTTCCAGCGCCTTAAATTGAGCAAGCGATTTATCGGATAAATACCACACATGAGCTATGCCACCCCTATAAGTAGTAACGATGTATTTGCCATCTGCACTGAAGCGGGCATTATCCCCATTTCCTAGTGCTGCTAGCCGCTTGCCGGAAGTATCCCAGAGGTAAATATCAACACCTTCAGTAACAATCAGCTTACCATCGGGGCTAAAAGCAGCGCTGTTGCCTCCTTGGAGTTCAGCTAGCTGCTCACCAGAGATATTCCAGATTCGGGTTGTACGGTCTTTACTTGATGCCGTAAGAATTAGCTTGCCATTTGGACTAAAACTTGCTGCGTTTACTTCTTTTTGATGTCCTTTGAGTTCTGCTAGCAAATTGCCTGAAGTATCCCACACACGGGAAGTTTCATCGTCAGATGCTGTGACAATCAATTTGCCATCTGGGCTAAAACTGACACTATTAATGTCTCCCTCATGTCCTTTGAGTTCTGCTAGCTGTTTACCAGAAATATCCCAGACACGAGCAGTTTTATCTCTAGATGCAGTGACAATCAATTTACCATCCGGACTAACACTTACAGCAGCTTGGCGTAAGCTAGCGTTGAAGCTCAAGGAAACTTTGAGTTCGGTTAATACCTTGCCAGCGGTGTTCCACAATTGAACTGCATCGAATGAATTGGTAATAATATACTTTCCATTTTCGCTAAAGTCTGCTCTGTAAACATCTTTGAGTTCTGCTAACAACTTGCCTGAGGTATCCCACAAACGGGCTATTTTGTCTTCTGATACAGTAATAATCTGCTGCGTCTGTGGGCTAAAAGTAGCATAAATATTTTTTTTCTGATTTCCTTTAAGTTCTACTCGCTGCCGATTTGACAAATCCCATACGAAGAGGGTTTCCTCTTGCCAATCCTTACTGGAAGCAATGACAACCAATTTACCCTCTGGGCTAACGCCACCATCCTTAAAAATGGCCTGTTCCGTTCGTAGTTCTGTTAGCAACTTTTTGGAGGTGTTCCAGACACGCGCTGTACCGTCAACAGATGCAGTAACTATAAGTTTCCCATCCGGACTAAATTTGCCACTGTTAACACTACCCTGATGCCCTGTCAAAAAAGCTAGTATTCTACCCGAAGAGTCCCAAAAAGCTGCTGTTTGGCGAACTGAACCTGTAACAATCCGTTGCCCATCAGGACTAAAAGTTGCACTGTATACACCTTCACTATGCCCTCTCAGTTCTGCCAATTGTTTCCCCAACAAATCCCACACCCGTGCCGTTTTATCATCCGATGCTGTAACTATTCGCTTGCCATCGGGACTAAAAGTTGCACTCCATACTGTGTCAGTATGCCCAGTCAGTTCCGCCAACAGCTTGCCAGACAAATCCCAGACACGGGCAGTTTTGTCAGCAGATGCGGTGACTAGACGTTTGCCATCTGGACTAAAACTCGCACTGTAGACACTGCCTGAATGTCCTTTGATTTGCAGCAGTAACTTGCCCGAAGTGTCCCACACGCGAGCAGTTTTGTCAGCACCTGCGGTGACGATACGTCCTCCATCGGGACTAAAACTGGCACTATAAACATTGCCTTGATGCCCAGTAAGTTCCGCTAGCTGTTTGCCCGACAAATCCCACACACGGGCAGTACCGTCAAACGATGCGGTGACAATGCGATCGCCATCGGGACTAAAATTGGCACTCCGGACACTAGCCGAATGCCCCCGCAGTTCTACTACCACCTTGCCAGAGGTATCCCACACCCACGCAGTACCGTCAGTTCCGGCGGTGACAATTAGCTTGCCATCTGGGCTAAAACTGGCGCTGTTGACACTCCCCTGATGCCCTTTGAGTTCAGCTTCTTGTGCGATGTAATCAATAAAGCTGCCTGATACAGCCGGTTTGGCGGCGGGATTTTGGTCTAATTTCTGGTTATGGGGGGTTTGCGCGATCGCCTTCATATCGAATATGACTGGAAAATAAACAGGCAAGGGGGTTGAGATACCGAAGGCGAACCAAGGTAGAAAAAGTAGACCAATTCTTGGGAGACGCATAAATCTCAATGAGGGCAGCGCGATCGCGATTATCTACTGGAATACTTATCTCTCACAATTTGGCACTTATGTAATTCGATCTATAGTTTTTTGCCAGAAACTGGGTTTCTCGAAGAATTGCTCCTGCAAACTGGATTGGGAAGGGAGCGATCGCCCTCTTCTCAACCAAATCTGGCGCTAGACTGGACAGTGTTACCAAGAGTCCAACCCTATGCAGTATCGAGATAAAGCCCTCACTTATCCAACTAGCCAAAAAGTCGATCAAGTTGATGACTATCACGGGACAAAGGTATCTGACCCTTACCGTTGGCTGGAAGATCCGGACTCGGATGAAACCAAGGCTTGGGTTGAGGCTCAAAATCAAGTTACTTTTAGCTATTTAAATGAAATTCCGGTTCGGGAAAAAATTAAGCAACGGCTAACCGAACTGTGGGACTACGAAAAATACAGTCTTCCGTTTAAAGAAGGCGATCGCTACTTCTATTTCAAAAACAACGGCTTGCAAAATCAAAGCGTTCTCTATACATTAACGTCCTTGGATGCCGAGCCAAAAGTTTTGCTAGATCCCAACAAACTTTCAGAAGATGGCACCATTGCTCTGTCGGGGATTGCGATTAGCGAAGATGGGAATTTGATGGCGTATGGTTTATCCACTTCTGGTTCAGATTGGCAAGAATGGAAGGTACGCAATGTTGAGACGGGCGAAGACCTTTCCGATCATCTCAAATGGATTAAATTCTCTGGCGCGTCTTGGACTAAGGACAACCAAGGCTTTTTCTATAGCCGCTACGATGAACCGAATGAAACAACCAAATTAGAAGACGTTAATTACTATCAAAAACTTTTCTACCATCAGCTGGGTAAGCCACAGTCCGAGGATGTCCTAGTTTATCAGCGCCCTGACCAAAAAGAATGGGGATTTAGCGGTGGCGTTACCGAAGATGGACGTTATCTGATTATCAGCATTTGGAAGGGCAGTGACCCCAAAAATCTGGTTTTCTATAAAGATTTAACCGATCCAAACGCTGAAGTTATAGAACTCATTAGTGAGTTTGAAGCTAGCTATAGTTTTATCGACAATGATGGCTCAATCTTCTGGTTTCGCACTGACTTAGATGCGCCTCGCGGTCGCGCGATCGCAATTGATACCTTCAATCTTCCCTCCTCTCCAGTAAGTAAGGAGGAATGGCAAGAAATCATCCCGCAGGCGGAAGAAGTCCTCGAAGGCGTGGGTCTACTCAATAATCAGTTTGTGACTGAATATCTAAAAGATGCCCGGACTCAGATTAAAATCTTTGAGCTGAACGGCTCCTTTGTGCGGGAAGTTGAGTTACCGGGAATTGGTTCGGCTGGAGGTTTTGGCGGTAAACGCTACGATACGGAAACTTTCTATAGCTTCACCAGTTTTACCACACCTGCCACTATTTACCGCTACGACATGGTTAGTGGTGAAAGTACAATTTTTCGTCAACCGAAAGTTGATTTCAACCCTGATGATTACAAGACAAAGCAGATATTTTATCGCAGCAAAGATGGCACCCATCTGCCTATGTTTATCACCTACAAAAAAGGGCTGCAACTAGATGGAAGTAACCCTACTTATCTCTATGGCTACGGCGGTTTTAACGTCTCCCTGACGCCTAGTTTCTCGGTTGGCAATCTGGTGTGGATGGAGATGGGCGGGGTCTATGCTGTCCCCAATTTGCGCGGCGGCGGCGAGTATGGAGAGGAGTGGCACCAGGGCGGCACGAAGCTAAATAAGCAAAATGTCTTTGATGATTTCATCGCGGCGGCGGAGTGGCTAATTGCTAACGGCTATACAACCCCGGAAAAACTTGCTATCGGCGGCGGCAGTAATGGGGGATTGTTGGTGGGTGCGTGTATGACTCAGCGCCCGGATTTATTCGGTGCGGCGTTGCCAGCGGTGGGAGTGATGGATATGCTGCGCTTCCATAAATTCACGATTGGCTGGGCTTGGACTTCGGATTATGGTTCTCCGGAAAACCCGGAGGAGTTCAACGCGCTTTATGCCTATTCGCCGCTGCACAACCTCAAACCTGGGACCTCTTATCCAGCCACGATGATTACAACAGCGGATCATGACGATCGGGTGGTGCCTGCCCACAGTTTCAAGTTTGCTGCCGCTTTGCAAGCAGCTCATACAGGTGTTGCACCCGTATTAATTAGAATTGAGACTAAAGCGGGACATGGGGCTGGGAAGCCAACGACTAAGATTATTGAGGAAGTTGCGGATCGGTGGGCTTTCCTGGTGCGGGAGGTGTTCGCGTAGCGGCGCGGATGCGCGAGAGCGATCGCTCAACTCAAATCGATTGCTATCTCACTCAATCATCAGTCATTATCTGCCCGGTTTGAAGAGCAAATCCAAGGAGCAATCCCCTATCAAACATCGCCAAAAAAGATAAGTTCCATGAATCTAAAATCAGCCCAGCGTTATCAGCAATCGGCGGTCATCCCCTATCGCATCAAAAACGGAAAAATCGAAGTTTTGTTGATCACTTCCTCAACAGGAAAACGCTGGGTGATTCCTAAAGGAATGATTGAGCCGTTTATGACCCCGCAAACTTCGGCAGCCAAAGAAGCCTGGGAAGAGGCGGGAATCATCGGTCAGGTGCTACCGACTTTGATGGGGACTTACGAGTATCAAAAAGGGGGAGGCACCTGCCAGGTTGAGGTATTTTTAATGCAGGTGAAAACGGTGCTGGAAGTTTGGCCCGAAGCTAGCTTTAGAAAGCGACAGTGGGTGAGTGTGAAACAAGCGGTTAAGCGCGTTGAGGAAGCCGAACTCAAACGCATTTTCATGACTTTCGCCGATACCTTATTCACTCTACAATCACCTCTCGAATAGCCTGAATCGTTGATGGGGCTAAGGTGTAGGTATTTTTCAGGAATCTTTGAAAATCGCGGCTTCTGCTAAAACTGAGTAGAGCGATCGCTCTTGTTGATGCACGCGATCGCTCTACTCCAACCGCTCAATATTTAGTCGCTAGACGAGAAGTAAGCGAAGTTATGCCAGATCGAAAACAACCCAATGGTTGCCGTAAAATACTGCGGCGCACTTTTTTATTTTTAGTAGGTTTGGCACTTGCTCAATTTTTAACCGAATTCTTCTCAATTCCCCAAAACCGCTCCAATTTTGCTAGTCTCGTTCGTCAGTCATGGGAGAAAGCGATCGCTTTCTGGGAGTCTCAAAACGGGGTCGCTCAAAAACCTCTACCCAGTAGTACGCCAACCCCAATAAGCAGCGTTTCTCCTAAACCTTTACCTTCGCCAACTCCAAAAACCAGCACCACTCCTAAACCATCTCAACCGTCTTCCAAAACCAAAGTAAATCCCGCTGTTGCCAAAGGAAAACCCGTACAAGTTACCCAAAAAACAGTGGCTGGGGTGTCTTTTTATCAAACCACGATTGACCTCTCTGACCCAGAAACTTTCATCACTCTGGGATTAGCAAATAATGCAACTTATGCAAACGGGCCAACGGTGAGCAATGGTGATGAACCTTTTGCCAAGTTGGTAGCGCGTCAGAAGGCTGCTGTGGTAGCCAATGGCACCTTTTTTGATAAAAGTAACCAGAAGTGGGTGATGGGTAACATGGTGGCGGCTGGCAGATTTCTTAAATACAGTCGCTGGGAAAATTATGGGACTACCTTGGGGATTAAAGCAGGTAATCAATTAGAAATGATTACCGCCCGAACAGAAGGACAGCCGAATTGGGATCAACACTGGTTTTCAATTACTTGCGGACCAAGACTGATTAAACAAGGAAAAATTTCTATCTCGCCGCAATCAGAAGGCTTTGCCGATCCTCATGTTCTCGGTGTAGGATATCGGACTGCGATTGGGTTTCCAGCGAATCGAAAACAGTTATTTTTAATTTCTTTTCTTGCTAGTCTATCTTTACAACAAGAAGCCAACATTATGAAAGCGATTGGCTGTATTGAAGCAATGAATTTGGATGGCGGTGCTTCAGAAGCTTTAGCTCATAATGGAAGAATTTTACTTCCCGCAGGACGGAACCTGACGAATGTAATTGTTGTTTATGACACTAATTATCCTGCTCCTTCAGCTTTGAAAACATCTTGGCAACGCTTTCAAGCAGGCGATCGCCCCTCGATTCCTTTATAGCCGTCCCAAATGATTCGTGACGGCGAGATTACCCGACTTCTCCAGGAAGTCGGGGATCTGAAGCGCTAGCATCTCACCCCTAAAATAGGATTGCTGTATCAGCTTCCTCTTTAGATTTATCTTTTGTACAGCGTTAAGCATTCGCAGAGAGAAGAGGAATACTCTCAGCAAGCGGATCGTTAACACTTATCCCTTGTTTACTTGCCCAATACTCACTTAAAAAGTGAATTTGTCTCAAGCCAACAATTAGATTTAAACCTGGTACAAAAATCCACCAGACAATCAGTGGTTCTTTCATCCCAGCTTCGCTGTAGAGTTCGTTTACAGTTTTATACAGTCTGAACTGCACAATGTAAATCCAGGCAATTCCCAGCAAGGAAAACCAACCAAACCAGCCAGGAACATCAGGATCGAATATACGCAACAATTGGGGAACTGCTATCCCCAAAACAAAAGGCGCTAAGCATAAAGTTCCTGACCAACCATAACCTTTGTAGCGACGTAATTCTTCTTGGATTATCCACTTATACCAGCCGTAATACAGCATCAGGGTAATAATCGATAAAAGAATCACTTGCCAGAGGGGACGGGGTTTTCCTAGAGGCTTGCTAGACATATTGACGGCTGAAGTGCTAAAGTTTTGCTCTATTATTTACATTTATTAATATACAGCAAACACCTCGCTAACGCCGCCTCTAATCTCACCCGTTTGTTCCACTTATCGGCAAAACTTTGGGCAATCCATAGAGAGCCTTTTTGGTTTGCTCTAACCTGTTGCTACTTTTTATTAGCAGTTCATTCTCTAATTGTCGCTTATTATCAGCTTTGATTAAAGCATCCATCGCTTCATAATATAAATCGTGATCGTAAGCAATCAATATCAAATCGGCTCCGGCATTCAGCGCCTTGACGGTAGCATTTCTCAAACCATCTTGACTGTTGTAAACTGCATACATACAAAAATCGTCAGTGATTAAAACCCCATCCTGTTGCCAATCATTTCTAATCATGCTAATTACTTTCTGGGAAAAGGAGACGGGATGTTTAGCATCTACCGCCATCAATTTAGCATGACCCAACATTGTAAAAGCCTGAGAATTACTCATTAATGTCCGGAAAGGTACCCAGTCATCCTGCGCTAATTCATTCACTGAAGTATGCAATTCTGCACTTTCAAGATGGGTGTCGGTCTCTACTCTTCCCAATCCCGGAAAATGCTTAATTGTACATCTAACCCCATTAGCTTCTAACGTCTGACAATATAACAAAGCAAATTTTTCAACGACTTTTTTATCAGATGAAATAGCTCGCTTATAAATTTTAGAAAATTTATCGTTTGGATTAATCACTCCTTTGTTTAAATCCAACACAGGGGCAAAATTTAGATTGATTCCAATTGTAGATAGCTCACTTGCCTGAGTTTTGGCATACTTGATGACTTTATCTTTTGCTTGTTCTATATTTGCCGACTCAGAAATAACTTTTGATAATTGAGGTAATTGGGTTAGAGGGGGAGATAATCGAGATACTACACCCCCTTCTTGATCGGTCGCTATCCATAAAGGAGATAAACCTTGACTGCGGCGAATCTCCTGCAAAGCACTAATTTCTTGCTTGATATCTTCTTGGGTTTTATTTTTAATATTTCTGGTTGTAAGAAATATACCGCCTATGGCTTTTTTAGAAACTAGTTTCTTGACTTCATTCGAGTCTCGGTAGCCAATAATAAAGTGCTGACCCAGCTTTTCTATTTGGGATGGTTTGGCATGGAATAGACTTTGTTTCAGTAAGTTAAATCTTATTTCAACTGTTAAAGCTGTAAGAAGACTTAGGCAAGCAATCACGAGGATTGTTTTATTCAGGAATTTTTTTTTAAGCTTCGAGGGAGTAAAGGCTTTGATTTCAGTGAAAATTAAAGCTAAATCGATTGCAAGTAAACATAAAAAGAAATAAAATTTTATGCTTGGGAGGAAAGGCGCTCTTAAATTAAAGGCAAGGAATAGAAGTGCGATCGCTAAAAATACTTTAAGTATTTTAAGTAAATTAACCATTTAAACAGAAAAGAAAAACTAGACATAGTTTGACGATTATTTATCTTGATTGAGCGATCGCTCAATCAGTTCCCGAATCGCTTGGGCGGTGGCGGGTGCGAGTAAAACGCCGTTGCGATAATGACCTGTGGCGAGAAGAACATTGCTGTAACCGGGCAGAAGACCGATAACAGGGGCGGGGCGTCCTTCGGGGCGGGGACGCAACCCCGACCAAGTTTTAAGGATTGTGGCTTCTTCTAGACTTGGGCAAAAAGCGATCGCTTGCGCCATGACTTCATCCAGATGGGCGGCATCTGCCACTATCTCATCCCCATTATTGGGAAACTCCACCGTCGCACCGACCCAGTATTCTGTGTCCGTGACGGGCACAATGTGAACATCATTGCCTGTAATTGTCGGCTGGAAATCTGCGCGCCCCATTGGCTGCGCTAGGCGCAAGTGCAACGCTTGTCCCAATACCGGGCGGATATCAATCGGTTGTTTTAAAGACGCTGTGAGTGGGGTGGAACCAAGCCCTGCTGCCACAATTAACCAATCAACATCAACTTGCCCTGCGGTTGTTTGAATGTGGCGAATGTCCGCATTTGTTGCTTCCTCTTCTAAGACGGTGACGCCAAATTTAAAGGTAACGCCGTTGAGTTGGGCAGCATCAACCAGCGCTAAAGTCAGAGCAACCGGGTCGAGTTGCCTGTCTTGGGGAGAATAAATCGCGCCGATTATCTCATGACTCAACTGAGGACAGCGAGACTGGAGTTGGGCGGCGTCCCAAATTTCCAGGTGCCAGCCTTGAGTGTGGCGAATTTCTACCAGTTTTTCCCAACGAGATAAATCTTCACCAGCAAAGCAGAGCATCAGAATTCCCTGGCGGTTGAAGGGGATCTGACGGTCTAAAAGCGCTTCTAGCTCTGGAATCAGGGTTTCATAGCGCTGGATGCTAGCCTGCCGCATTTTCCAGGCATTGCCCTTAATTTTGTGACTGATCGCGCCCATCAAGACGCCCAATGCAGCGCCAGTGGCGGCTTGTGCGGGTGGTTGCTTGTCCAAGACTGTAATTGTTAGCCCTGGAATTAAACTGAGTTCATAAGCGATCGCAGCCCCAACAACGCCGCATCCAATAATTACAACCTGACTCATCTGAGAGCGCATCAGAAAGAGCGCATGAGAAATGGGTAATCGGTAACGGGGTAATCGGTAATGACGATCAGCCCTGAATTCTGAGTCAGTAGCAACGAACTCATGACAAATGACCCAGGACTAATAACTTTTTCCCAATTACCCCTTAATTGGCTATGCCTTCGGAATCAAATTCATAAAGGCGTCGAACTCTTGCAATACAGAGCGGAAATTTGTCACCGCTTGCTGATAATCCGCCTCTTTCGCAGCCTGATCGATTCTGACCAGATCGCTGAACAAATCTTTTGCTGCTTGACGCGCCGCCTGTTTGTCCTTAGGAGCCAAGCTATCCGCCACACGGTTCATATTCCGTCGCAAATCTCCTAGTGGCCCGTGAATAAATGTACCCACATCTACCCATCGCCGTTGTTGGATGAAGGTTTGCAATGTGTTAAGGCGATCGCGCTGTTCTTGAATTCCCGGAAGCGATTGCTGAATCTGCTCAATCTGAGCCGCCGTGTAAGTAGGAGCCGATTTCGTTGCCGCAGTTGCACTACCGCAACTAATCATAAATGTGGCTACCACTGCCAAAATTAAACCCAAAATAGACCGATAACGTGCCATCATGCTATTTTTTGAAACCATGAATCAAATTTCCCCTGTTATTTTAGAGAAAAATCGGGAAAACGCGAGAGGAGAAGAGAAAAAGAGATGATATCACCCATTATCCAATTGCCTGACGACGCAGAAACCCTTGAATCGCATCGCTGACTTTGTCCGACCAATGGTCTTGAGGATAATGCCCGACTTCTTCCATCTTCATGATTTCTGCCTTCTGGATGGAACTCGCCAGCTGTTGCGCTTGAGTGAAGGGAAGCCAGGGGTCTTTCATCCCCCAGGCAATTAAAGTTGGCTGCGTCCAGCTTTGAAAACCGGATTCTATTTCTGCCATCGACTGCTGAAGCTGGAGATTCCGCACGGTGTACAGGAGACTTCGCCCCGCATCCGAACTTTTGAGGTAGGGACGGCGGTAAACGTCTAAATCCTTATCTGGGATGACGTAGCGGCTACCACCTTCTAAGGTTCTGTCCACCAAGAGCGGGTCTTGCGTCATCATATCGCCGACAAAAGGCAGACCCAGTTGTTGAATCTTCCAAGGCAGCTTGGCAGTCGTTGCCACAGGTGTATTGAGGATAACCAAGCGCTCGATTTGGTCTGGATGACGCAGGGCGTACTGGAGTCCCACAGAACCCAAAAATCCCTGAACAACCAGATAGAATCGCTCGATTTCCAGGTGTTGGATGAATTCTGCTAGTGCGTTGATGAAGGTATCGGGTGTATACGCAAAGTCCCGCCGCTCTGGTTTCGCCGAGAAGCCAAAACCAATCCAGTCAGGCGCGATCGCTCTATACCCTTTCTCTGCTAATCCGGGCATTACCCCGCTCCAGCTATAACTCTGCGACGGCAACCCGTGCAGCAGCAGAACTGGCAGGTTATCACTTCTACCAATCGGATTCTCTTCCCGGTAAAACCATTCCAAGGAACCGATCTTGATTAATTGCTCATTGGTTGACACTATCTTTGCCTGCACATCTCCCGGTTGCTTGAGCTTACCGCAAAAGCGGGAATCTCCGGCAAAGCAAGTCAAGTTTTAATTTGAGTATTCTGGTTAAAATTGCATCTAAAATTGGGCTGTTGAAATATTAGAAGTTCAAGGATTTCATGATGATTTAGCAATTTTTACTGGTATATTATTAGTAGTTTATCTTTATTTTATATTTATTTTTTATAATGGGAATCTAACCGCAAATTTGAGAAATGCACATCTTCCCATTATTTAAATATACCTTAAAAAATTGCCCTTGTATAGTATCCAGATTTACCATTCTTATCGCGTCAATGAATAAACTTAAAGAAGGATGCTCTACCAAGTTGCGAAATAGAGAACATCCTGTTATATTTAAACGCCAAAACAACTGAAAACGCGCAAGTTTAGGGGAACCCAAGCGAAGTGAATGCAGCTGAACAGGCCACAAACATACAAGTCGCTAGTAAGATTGCTGCTGTTGTCAATCTCTACAAATCTGAGTTTCCTGATGCAAGAGCAGATTTAAAACCTTGGGCAAACGACCCGGATACTAGAGAGTTAGTCGATCCGGATTCAATTGATATCGGCTTCCATTTTCCTGGCAGAAGTCGCTTATTTCAAAGCCGCAGCATCTTGGTACAGATTCGCTTTTACGAAGACCCTGTGACTGGGATTCGCCGTGCTATCGGTGTCGAATTAGCAGGTTTTGACCATAAAGGCAAACAGTGGTTACTCTCGACCGTAGAGGAGTGGCAGTTTGTCGGGGAATCCCAGCCAGTGCCTGAAGTAGGAGAAAAGCTGAAGCACTTTTGTCGGCAAATATTTGAACTGTTCAACAGCGAAGAAATCGCTTAAGTCGAATGGGTAATCCCTAGGGAATTACTCGATGACTTGGGTTGTCTGAGCAATGACTACCGGCTTGCCTTCAAATTCGGCTTCCATTTTCTTCTTGACATTTAAATCATTCGTTAAGTTGTACTCTTTCTCAAAATCAGCCAGGACGAATTTACGAACTTGCCCTGTCACCGTAACATTCTTACCTTCAGCGATCGGAACTGTGGCAGAAACTGCATTCAAAACCAACACTTTTTCGCCACTGAATATTTTGTCGTCTTCTAACTGAAACGCTTTGGGACCAATAATTTCTTCAACTTCGCCACTGACCGTTACTGTTTGACCGATCAGTTGATCCGTGTTTTGAGCAACTTTTTCAACGGCTGTGGTAGGTTCAGGGGCAGCCGCTTCTTTCTGGACAGCTACGCAACCAGGAAGAAGCATGGCAAGCAGCGCTAATGCGATCGCGCCGCCACTGTTCCAAAATCCTTCGGAAAAGCTCTTTGTTCTATCGGCAACCCGATTATTCGTAAATCTCTTGTTCATTGCCCAAATCTCCTAAATCTACTTCGCAGCTAGCCGCTACAGCAGTAGATAACCCCCCGATCAAACCTTGATAAAGCTTTTTTCCCGCCCTTGTTAAATCACCGCCCCCAGCCAGCAATTGTAAAACCAAGCCACCAACTTTTAAGCGGCGACTTTTCGCAACAGGACAGCGATAGCTAACTATTATTTTAAAAACGAAAACTACTGCCTAGCGTCTACCTGGGGAAGGAAAGCCTTTGGCGAGAGTATCCCAATGCTTCCCCTCTACTTTTAGGGTGTTGCCTTGTTTGGGCGATCGCTTTCAGTTTCCCACCAAATGTTTTTGTGAGTTCTTATTCAGTAACACATCCCGTAGAACAAAAACTAGCTGGGTAACTAGATTGATAAGTAGAAGAACGTTTGCCAAAGATGGTGTAACGGTTATCGCGGATTTGTTCGTAAGTGCGATCGCCCATCCACTTCACCCCCGGTAAAGCTCGATATGCATCCACAAATACGCTCCCCATTGGCAACAATCGCCCAATTTCTTCTGCTGCATCACTTCCCTGCCACCGTCTCTCAGGCGTATCGGCATCAATCAAGATCATTCCCATTTCACAATCTTGGGATGTAATTCCAAAGTGCTTGAGGGCTTCTGGATCTTGCATCGGAATGTACTGAAACATCTGCCCTTTATCTAAACCTTCCAGCAGTTGCACAAGGGTGACGCAGAGATTGCAATTGCCATCATAAATTACATGGTAAGTCATTGAGTTAACAGCTTTTTTTATAATTAATTCGAGGCATACTTTCGGAGCGTATATCTAAGGTGTAGAGTTGATTTAACCTCAATGACTCAACATCTGAATAAGGAAGATACATCCTTTGATATCCACTAACTTGACGGTATCGGCTACGACGCAGTCGAGCCAATTTCTAGACAATTACTAGGATAACCTAATCTACTAGTTTGCTAATTCTCTCGAAGGGCAGACCTAGTCTTGAAACTAACCCATAAATAGTCCACAGAGCTAAAGTTTCCAAGTAAAAGCAGAAAAAAACAGGTAGCAGTACCCAGCAATCCACACGCACAACAGTGCAAAAAAGAAGTGAGTTTGACATCTTGCACTGTTCTCAATTAGCTCCAAAACCCACGATAAAATCGATTCATTGGCGGATTTTATTGGCGGATTATTACAACTGGTGCAAGATGTGAGCGAAACGATCTCGCACTCACAACGCGATCGTCTGCATGGTGTATTCAGCGATCGTTCCAACCGCCTGAAGACAAGCAATGTCTTAGCGGTGTATACGGCTACAGTCCTTTGAGCGGAACTCAGTAAGAATGTTCAATTGCACGAATATTTAGGCAGTGATTAGGCGGGATGAAACCCAAAATTATTGTCTGCGGCTTAGGTTTGACTGGGTATAAAATATTTTCCTTGCTAAGACAGCAGGGAGCGAGCGTGATTGGCATCCATGCCGAATCGATTCCGGGTGAAGATTATGATGTCGTAATTGGAGAATTACGGGCAGCTTCTACCCTAAAAGCAGCGGGGATTCAGGAAGCCCAAACGTTAGTGCTGGCTGGGGAAGACGAGGCGCTGAACTTAGCGATTCTCACTCAGGCACGAGTTCTCAATCCTCGGATTCGGATTATCAACAGATTATTTAATACGAGCTTGGGCGATCGCCTTAACCAGACGCTTGCAGATCACGTCACCATGAGCGTTGCTGCCCTAGCCGCGCCCGTGTTTGCCTTTGCCGCTTTGGGGAGTCAAGCGATTGGGCAGTTGCGGCTGTTTAACCAAACTTGGCCGATCCACGAAGAATATATTAATGAAATGCATCCTTGGATCGGTCGTAAGTTAAGTGACTTGTGGGATGACCGTTCTCGGATGCTGATTTACTACTTGCCGGTGGACGGTCAGATGGATCTCATTTCTGCCGTCGTGTATGGGCAACCGTTACAAGCAGGCGATCGCTTAATTGTTGGCACCCAACCCAGCGTCCGCACCTCCGGCAAACCCGTACTTCCGAAACTTTTCAAAGTCCTGACCAACTTCCAACAGTTTCCGCAATACGGTCAACCGATAGCAGTTGTTACCCTAGTCCTCTTGATCACCGTTTTTGTTGCCACCCTCACTTATGTTTGTGTCGATGCAAAAATATCTGTCGTTGACTCCCTTTATTTTTCGGTTGGCATGATTACGGGTGCTGGTGGTAACGAGAAAGTCGCAGAACACGCACCCGACAGCATTAAAATCTTTACCGCAATGATGATGCTGCTCGGTGCTGGTGTAATCGGGATTTGCTATGCTCTCCTCAACGATTTTGTTTTAGGTACCCGGTTCAAACAATTTTGGGACGCCGCACGAGTTCCAGGGCGAAATCACTACATTGTGTGCGGACTCGGCGGTATTGGAGTTCAAATCGTCAACCAACTCCATACTCACGGACATGAGGTAGTTGTCATCGAACGGGACGCCAACAATCGCTTTCTCAACACCGTCCGCGCTTTGAAAGTGCCCGTGATTCAAGGAGATGCCAGTTTAGCTACTACTCTAAAAGCTGCCAATGTAGACAAGGCAGACGCCCTCTTAGCTGTCACCAGCGACGATATGGCGAATTTAGAGATTGCCCTTAGCGCTAAAGGGATTGCACCCAAGTTAGCCGTCGTGGTGCGGAATCAAGACCCCCACTTTGCATCCCAAGCGCAAAAGGTATTTGAATTTGATGCCGTACTGAGTCCGACTGAGTTAGCCGCACCTTCCTTTGCAGCAGCGGCTTTAGGAGGACGAATTTTAGGTAATGGGATCACTGGCGATAGTCTTTGGATCGCCTTAGCCACCATGATTACACCAGGGCATCCGTTTTGTGGCAAGCGCGTTCAAGAATCGGCAATGGACGCCGACTTTGTGCCTTTGTATATCGAAACCAACTGTCAAACAATTCACGGCTGGGATGTTTTGGAAACTTCCCTTAGTGCTGGCGATATTTTGTATTTGACGATGCCAGCAAATCGGCTAGAGCAATTGTGGCGCGTAACGCCTTCTCAACTTCTAGCCAGTTGAGGATTCTGTACTGGCTAGAAGCGTTTAGTCAATTAGCTTTGTAGGGGCGAAAGGCTGTGCGTCTCTACTGCTTAAATTAATTAACGCTGGCAGACCCTCCATTAACGCAGCAGCACTCGACTCCGAGGCCCAATGGGTTGCTCAGATGTCGTCAGCTCAATCGAGCATCCTGCCGTCTGCTCGTTGGCAGAAGATGAGACACTTGTTGAGTTGCTGCCTTGATTAGGCGTACAACTGGTTGTTGCTGTCGCGGAAGACTCCAAAACTACATGATTAACCTCAGTAGAGTCATTGCGGCTGAAGAGTGAGGGAGGCACATTTGCCCCGGATGGGGATGGAGATGGGGATGGGGTTCCTCCACTGGCTGGACTACCGCCACTGCTAATGGGTACTGGAGCAGGTACTGGGGTGGTTATTGGGGTGGTTATTGGAGGCGGTGTTGAGGACGTGGGTGCTGGGGCGGGTGCTGGCGCTGGGACAGGTGTTGGCACTGGGGCAGGTGCTGGGGCGGGTGCTGGCGCTGGAACAGGTGTTGGAGTAATTAAGACGGCATCGGCAGGCACTTTCACCTGTAATTTCACCGGCATACCACCGGCAGGGATAGTAAACGTAGGCAGCGGTTTCGGCACGGTAGGTGGCAAGTTGTTGCCGAAATTGTATTCAGATCCAAAATCAAATACCGTGGGACTGGTGCCTCCGTTGGCATCGCTATATCTAGGCCCCTGACCCCTAATTTCAAATACACCTTGATACTGCTGCCCGGTTTTTGGATCGGTGACAACGCCTTCCCAGAAGCCTCTGGCGACAAATTCATCCTGAATTGTTCCAAATAAGGTGGTTCCTTCTTGCCCGGTTTGCTTTTTGGGTTGAAGATTGCCGCTAGTCAGAACCGGAGAGGTAATGGTTCCATTGGTGGAGACAACAGGAATCCCGCGAAAGTCTACATAATGAGTGCCATCCGCTTTGGTTCCTACATAGCCAGGATTGGGTGCAGTGTAGACGAGGACGCTGTTGCGGAAATATTGCCCTGCGGCATTAGTATCAACTCTAGTCGTGCTTTGGTTGAAATTTGGGTTGGCAGGGGGAAGGGTAAAGGTACCTGTGACTGTGCCAGTGCTATTGATGGTTACTTGGGCAAAAGCACCATCTGCTCCCAAGGCGACGATCGTCGCGGTTAAACTACTGCTAATCAGTAAGCTCAAGCTCAGCTGAGTTTTTGAAGATAGCGATCGCATAAATATTCTTTCCGATTGGTATTAGCCAAAAAATAGAGCGATCGCATCATGGCAAAGCAAAGCTTCCGCCAGTTTGTGCCTCACTCAATCACATATACTGGGGAATTTTGCCGAAACCGCAACGGGTTATTTCATTTATCAGAGCTTTTTCGCTTTTACTAGCTTTTCTCCTTAAAACCGGAAAGTTGCTCTCATCGTTCCCACGACTAACGTGTCATTTGCCGCATTATGGTCGGGGTTGAAAACGACTAAAACTCCCGGCGTCAGGAAAATGTTATCCGTCAATCTGGCTCGGTAAAACAGTTCTAAGTGCAAAGCAGTGTCGCGACGCCCTCCCGGCGTCCCACTCAAATTGGTCAAAAAGTTGGGAAGATTGAAGCCATCCGGCAAGGTACTGGAAGTAATTTTCGGCGGCTGTCCAAACAAAATTCCCCCCAAATTTCCTCTACCAAACAAGTCAGGAAACGCAGAAAATAACATCCAATTCGTAGTTTCCACAGAACCCGAAAGATTGACCGGATCTGAAGAAGTCCACCCTCCCCAAGTCCCTAAAGTCAATCTAGAATTGACGCGCCAAGCCAAAGTCCCTCCCACGGCGTGAGTATTAAAGGCAAAAGAAGTCGATGGCGAAATAATCGGTGCCAAGGGCGAAATGAGTTGATTGTCGCCGGTGCCGATACCCAGCAAACCATCGGGAGAGTGTGAATAGATATAGTGCAACCCAATATCCAGATTATTTGTAGGTGCAATGGTTAACTGCACGCCCGCGCTGGTTCTACCGCCAAATAGTCCACCTTGGCTGCTATTACTGGTAAAGCTAGGAAGTTCAGCGCTGTAGACGGCTTGTAAACTCAGGCGTTTGTTAATTTGCCAGTCAAATCCAATGCCGCCCGTGCCGTTGCCAATTGACAGAATGGGGTTGCGCTGACCTAATAAGGAAATCGAACCATCTCCCGAACCTTCCAAAGGATTGATACCGCGAAATGTATTGGCAGGGTTAACACCAGCCGGACCAACAATAACGCCGAAGTTATCCGTGACTGGAAACCGATAGGAAAGGTCGCTCAAAACCAGGTCGTTGTTAGTTTCTAACTCAGTCGATAATCGACCCATATTGGTAAAGACAAAGGGTGCAGAAGAGGCGAGATTTCCACCCTGAAGCCCCGTCAGCAGTAAATCCTGTCCTGTAAACGAGGTTGCCAGAGACAGTTGAACGTTACTTGCTAGAGTCAACTGAGCCTGACCAGAACGTTCCGGCACCCCATCTCTGGGGAACAAATCCACATCTACTTGATTGCTTCCCTGCAAGCCAACAATTGCTTGCCCAAATAGTCGAGTATTGGTAGAAAATTGGTGATTTTCGAGCTGTGCTGTCCGACTTTCTAAGTTATCGACTCGACCTTTCACTTCCGCTAGTTCCGTGGCATAGTCTTGTTGAAGCCGTTGCAGGGTTGCTAAATCATCTTGAGGAATGCCTTGGGGTTGCGTGAAAATTTTTTCCAGGGCAGCATTGAGGGCGGCGGCAAATTCGTAGCGGCTAAGAGAACGGTTGCCGCGAAAGCTGCCATCCGGGTAGCCGGAGATGACTCCATACCGTTCTGTTAGGTTTTTTAGGGCTTGGTAACTCCAATCTTCCGGAGTAACATCTGTCAGTTGATCGACTGATGTTAATTGACTCATCGGATCGGCTGATTCATCGCCGTCAGCGATATTTTCTAAGCCAGCATCGTTCGGCTGAGTTGCTGCGGGTATCTCTTGGGAGGCATTCGGAGAACTCATTTGGGCTAACAAACCTCTCTCCCGACTCCTCTCCTGCAAGGCGAGGGGAGTAATATTATTCCCCCTTCCCTTACCCCCCTCATTCCCCCCGCTTGCGGCTATCGTGTACGATTTTTGGTTAAGTGGCAAAACGTTGATCGATCCCCCTAAATCCCCCTTAAAAAGGGGGACTTTGACTGGATTTCCCCCCTTTTTAAGGGGGGTTGGGGGGATCAAAACGGGACTGGTTTGAGAAGTCAGGCGATTGGAGGTTGAGAATTCTGGCTGCGTGACTTCAACCGTGACGGAAGGCTTTAAAACGGGTTGAGGCTCAGTTGCATCGAGCGATCGCTCGGATGGCTGAGGCATTACGGCTGAGGGTGGCAAAGTTGAGTTTTTCCCAGCAGTTAACAGTCCGACAACTACCAGGCTGAAGTCGCTCATGAGATTCTAGTCATTCTGGATACATAGCCGTTACCTTTGACAGCCGAAATTGCTAACTTCAGGAAATCAACTAAAAAAAACGGCACCCCACTTAGGAATGCCGTTGCCATATCAGTTTTTGGCGTCACAAGTTACGCATTGAGGCGCTATCCTTCTGACGCGGTGTGCTTCTAACCCCCTTGTTCAAGAGGCGTTGAGAAAATCAAAAAGACTTTAACGCGCTTCCATCCAGGCGATACACTGCTGCATCTGCTGGCGCATCGTCTCATTGTCAGCATGGTATCGGCGTCCGTGACCGGGTAGCACCCACTCAAACGAGTAATTAGCCAGCTTTCGCATTGATTTAAGCAATTCAGGCCAGGAATACCAACAGACATCGGGGAAGGCAAACAAGTGATTTAAACTTGGCGACCAAGCCAGATGATCTCCCGTGAACAGAAATTTATTTTTGTACAGTAAAACCGTGTGACCTTTTGTATGACCGGGCACTGGAATAATTAACAAATCTGGCTCCAACTGTACTGGCTCTAAGCCAGTTAGCTGAATTTCCACATTGCGAGTACCCGAAGAGATTTCGTCGGTGTGGAGAATTCGCTGACACCCAAAATGCTCGGCATACTTTTGATGATCCGCTACATCATCTCGGTGCGTCAGATACATATAGCAAATCTCTCCCATTTCCTCTAGCCGCTTCACCAGAGGAGGCGTAAAGCGAGGAGAATCAACTAACACATTGCCTTCCGGTCGCACAATTAAATAGCTAGCAGCGCCATAGGAATTTTCTGCATGATAGCCGCAATGATAGACATTTTCAGCGACTAAAATCGGAAAACTGTGCTGAGCATCTTTAACGTCTTTTGGCTTCTCCACAGTCCCAATGGAAGCCGTAGGACAAGACAAAAGAGCCTGCATTGCTTTTAATCTTTCAGCCTCATTTTCTGGCTGATGATAAACTGCTGACTGCTCATCGGTGCGATAAAACACCTCTGGAGTCATCCAACGACAAGTATCGCAATCAATACAAGTCGTATCAACGTAAAAATCGCCACTAATATTTTCAGGGTGACGCTGATTTAAGTGAGCCATAATCTAACCTAATTGGTTGTTTAAAAAAAATCTTGTGCAAAATAAATGCCTTAAAGTGGAAGCTCGAAAAAGGGAGATAGAAAAGGCTCAATTTGCAGATCAATTTGCCGACATTGTTCAACTTCCTGTACTTGAGTCCATTAGTTCAAAAAACCTAACTTTAGAGAGATGATAAAAATAAGCTACTCATCCCTTTTAAAGGTGGGACTACAAAAATTGTAGGAACGCACTTGCTCGCGTCTGTCTAACCTAAAGCAAATAGATATAGAAATGGGATGCGATTGTGCTTACCAATCAATGGGTTGGCGATCGCGGAAAAAACCACTCGTGGGGCCATCATCTGGAAGAGTAGCCAGCCACACAATTGTTTCAACCCCTTGCTCTACAGACCGGGTAGCATTTGGGCCACCCATATCGGTTCTTACCCAGCCAGGACACACAGAATTCACTAAAATATTGGTGCCTTCCAACTCATTTGCAAAAATCCGGGTAAGGGCATTTAATGCGGTTTTGGACATTCGATAAGCGGGAAATCCAGTGTTCATGTCGGATAACTGTCCTGCACCCGATGATACGTTCACAACACGCCCATACTGATGCTCTTTCATCAGCGGAATTAATGCTTGGCAAAGCAGTAATGGGCCGTGTAAATTCGTCTCCATCGTTTCGTGGATGGTACTAACCTTGGTGTTGAAGATACTACTCTCTGGATCTCCTAAAGGATCTCTAGCAATTCCAGCATTGTTCACTAGAATATCTAATCGCCCGAATTGATTGCGGATGAACTGAGCAAGATGCTCAATACTCTCTGCACTGGTGACATCAAGCAGATGAGAAACTACATCTAAGCCTTCAGCTTGCAATTTCTCAACGGCTGCTTTCCCCTGTGCTTCGTCACGACTGGTCAGAATCACTTGGATATCTTGCTTTGCGAGTTGTCGGCAAGTTTCAAAACCCAGCCCCCGATTGGCACCCGTGACAATTGCGACTTTCTTCATCGGATTTTCTATACTTCCACTGCTCCCTCCGTTTCTACTCTAGACTTTTTTGCTTTTATTGAGTGTTCTGCAAAAATTTCAGGACTGATTTATCAATGAAGTCTCAGCAGATTCTTTGGGAAGTTGCTCAGAATCTGGTTAATTTCTTGTCATGGGTGGATGAACGTACAGAAGCAAAATTAGCAACGCGGGTACAGTTTCCTGTACGCATTAGGGCGCAAGCCACAAAGCAACATTACGCACATAAGTCTTGATATTTTCTAGGGCGCGTGGCTCTTGGTTCATGCCATCGCCGGGAGCCTCATCCACAAAGCTAGGACAACCTTTTTCGATGTCCCAGTTGTAATCGACAAAATGGTGAAAACTCGATGCAGCAACTGCACGCCCTAGGGTATTGCCGTCAGTGTCTTTTTCACTTTCGATAACAACAGCCAGATTAAAGGGACGACCTGTAATTAAGCTTTTGCCCATTGCAATCACACGAGCATTCTTTGCGCCTGTGGGAACTCCGATTGCACCCTCGTGGGGATGAGTTGGAAAATATTCGACTAATCCAGAAGGTGAATTGGGATTGCGTAGAAGTTCGTGAATGGGTTCGGTGGGGGTTATTTTTTGATAGTCGCCATTGCGCCCAGAATGATAGTTAGGCCAGGAAATATAGGTTG
This sequence comes from Trichocoleus sp. Lan, assembly GCF_039961855.1. NCBI lineage: Bacteria > Bacillati > Cyanobacteriota > Cyanophyceae > Leptolyngbyales > Trichocoleusaceae > Trichocoleus > Trichocoleus sp. Lan. Next base: position 77,956 of record NZ_JAMPKA010000015.1, read on the forward strand.
TGTAGGGGTCGTCAATGCACCAGCGAGATTCGTCGGGGTCTGGATTTTTGGTGTTGAAAAAGTGGATCGCGCCGATGTCACCCAGACCGTACATGGAGCAACCCATATCTTGATGATCGCGGGTGGTGAGGATACCTCCACCGCGTCGGCGAAATGCATTAATTCCCGCACAATCTTTTTCCGTCAGACCTTCGCCAGTATCTAATGCAAATAGCCATAGCTGGTCAAAATCCGAGCGGTCGAGGGTACTTAAAATCGGGTCGTTGCCGTCTGCATCTGACACGCGATCGCGTTCTGTCACTTCAAACAGGAGATTCCCCGCTTCATCTGTAACAGATGCGAGATAGTCGCGTAACATCGAGAAGCGCCAAATGCTCCAGTCATCTTCTGTTGTCGGGATGGTTGTCTGGAGCAAAATGCGAATGGGTTGTGTCATCGTTTTTTACCTAATTCTTCTGGATCGGAAATCATCCAAATTTGGGGAAAGTAGACGGGATTAGTTTCAGAGAAATTAAATTCACGGTGGGTGATGCCAGCGCCCGCACTCATCATCTGTGCTTCTCTTGGATAAGTACCTGTCCGATTCCCCATCCCCAACCTATCTTGATGCTCTTCTATAGCACCTTCTAGGGCGTCTAGGGCGTAGGTGAGGATTTCCATGTCATGATGACTGTGGGTACCGAAACCAGAACCGGGTAAGACTCTATCATCGTGAATCAGCCTGAGAGTGCAAAATCTCATTGGCTCTGGGTCAAACAAACCCCCCAAGGAAAAGGTGCGATCGCTATCCAGCCAACCTAGCTTGGTATAACCGCGATTTTGCCTGTCGTGGATTAAATTGAGCGTATCTTGACTCATCGCTTGCACCTCGGTTTGAGTAGTCAGACACGGATGTCAGTTCATGCGATCGCCTAACGCTAGCAGCTACATTGGCATTGTTGAAATTATCAACGGTTATTGTAATGAAGGCAACAGTTAATAACTGTTGTTAGCGCTACTAGGCACTGTAGCTTTTGTGAGGAAAGCGAGATAGTTCCATAACGAGGAATGCTAAATACTCTAGTTATCTCCTCGGATCTAAAGGGTCGTTTGCAACAAAAGTACTCATAGACTTTTCTATCGCCCTGCCAGCTTTAGAATGAGCGTGAATCTAGCTGATTTCCCAGATTGTTAACATTTGATTAATTGCAGAGGAACACTTATGGCAAAATCATCTGACAAAGAATTGGTTGCTAAAGCATCCCCGGCTCTTGTGGCTTTCTATCTTAGTCAACAGCCTGATTCAGAAGGACGGATGATCGACGAGATTTGGTCATGGAATTACGAAAAGCTTGAACGGATTCATGACTATGTTCAGTGGCTTTTCCCCCTGAAAGATAAAAGTGGTTACAACCCTAATGCACTGATTCTAAATGATGAAATTGTTCAAGCTTTTCGGACAGATCCCTTACTTAAAACACGTCTGCAAAAGTCATTTAAAATAATGCTCAGGTTTTACGGATTCAAATGCAACGAAGGAAACATCAATAATATTCAAATAACCAAATCTGACCAATATCAAGATAGAAAAAGGGCTTGGATTCAGCCTCTTAATCATAATTACCTCCGGATTACCAGGATTTTAAAATGTTTGACAACTCTGGGATTAGAAAATTATGCCCAAGCTTTTTTAAAATGTTTAGATGATATCTATTCAGAAGATAGTCAAAAAATTGGAAGTGACACTTATGCTTTTTGGAAAAGGGCAGTTGAAATGAGTTGATTTTTCGGGGTTTATTGCCTAAACGAGCGTCGCAATGAACCCCGAAGATTCTCTTGAAAAACGACGATAAAATTACCTACTCTTGGATAAGAGAGCAGGCGCTCTTCATCTCTCTTGAAAGCAAGTCTAGTAGGAATATTGGGTAAAAAAAGCAAAATATAGAGTCAGCAGAGGCAAAGCATTTGCCCCTACTGACTTCTTTATGGGTAAGCACAATATGTTGCTTTGATGAATACCGATTAATTACATAATCCAGTCGGTGCTTACACGGGATGCAGGTGAGTTTTAATCGTCACCCAAGGTGCTTTCGCGATCGCGTTCCGCATCGTCTCCTCGTCTGGGAAGGTTTCCGATAGATAGCGTCCTTCACAAACCAGCGTCACCGCGTTCTCTGAAAAAGGCCAAGGACTTACCGCTACCTGGGTTGGATCGCCTGCTAGTGGCGTCAGCTTCAGGGTAATTTCACCCTCAGCGGTGGGAACCTTCTCTACCGAACGCTCTTTACTTAACTTCATGCACAAGATCAGCGATAAGCAATCCCAGATTCCCACTAACTGCCGATTTCGGGCGATCGCTTCTGGTGTGCTGTAGGGTGCGTAATCCGGATCGTTGCGGAGGGAGTCAATTAATTCCTTCTGGAAAGCCTGTTCGTGCCCTAGGAAGTCCTGCACAAGCTGGATATCTTCTGGGGAGTCATTACTAGAGTCGTAATGCTCGTAGAGGCGCGTACCGTGCAGCGAAGCTAGCAGCGCTGGATATCTTCCTTGGGCGATCGCTAATTCTCCGGCTTTTGACCAAATATCTATATGGATTTTTCTCGGTAATTCCGTGAAACTGTGCGGCAAACCAGTTTTTGGGTTGAAGGTAGGCGTCTTTTCCCAGGACAGCCAGCCAATATCATGTTGCTGGGCACCTAAGCAAACCTCTTTTCTAGGTTCCAGCTTCCCAAAATACTCATTTCCCCAAGCTTGTGCCAATTGACCCGATACCCATGCATGGGCAAGCTGCGCGATCGCTATCAGCCCCTCTGGTTCTTTGCGATATAGCATTTATGGTTCCTACCGCATCTTCCTAACTATAGTCGTGATGAGTTGGATGCTCCTCATCACAGCAAGCCGTGCTTTATCCATTTAAACCGCTCGCGCCCCACGAGTCTGTCCGCTCCGAGATTGATTTCCGTGAACGGGATCGGCGGTGAATGGAGTAATCCTAATTTCCTTTTTTTTCAAGGAAGGCAAGAAAGGATCGGAGAGGTTGGATGTAACTTTAGGTGAATCAGACGCGAGGGGACGCGATCTCGAAGCGAGTGCGATCGCGTTCCCTCAAATTCAGAACCTCAAATGCACAAGTCGGTGCAACGACAGTTGAACCGAAACTTTTACTGACTAAGTTTTATTGACTGCTCAGCTGCGCCAACCAATCCAATATCAAAGGATTCACCACGTCCGGACGTTCATCATGGGGACAGTGACCCGTTTTGGGAATGCCGACAACCTTCACGGGTTGCCCATTCTCACTTAGCTCTTTATAAATCGTCGCACCCTTAATCGGCGTCCAGGGGTCATCTTCTCCCCAAAGTACCAGCAGCGGGTGTTGTATTTTTGGCAACAACTCAGCTGGGCTAGGGCCAGGGGGTGCCGTGAGAATTGAGGCAAAAACCTGCTGAGCGCCCGTGTCACAAGAAGGATCGTAAAGCATATCCACCAGTTCATCCGTGATAGCTTCAGGGTTCACGTAGACCTGTCTGAGCGTGCGACGGAGACGATCTTTGTGGCGGATGCGGTTAAATAGGAACGGGCCAGCGACTTTGGAACTGACCAGCTTCGTGAAGGCTCCCATCACCAGTCGCAGGGGGAAATTCAGCTCATCGGGGCGATGATTCAAGCCCCCGGCACAGTTAATCAGCACGCCACCAGCGGAAATTTCTGGAGAATTCACCACTACCATCAAGCTGAGTAATGCCCCAATCGAGTTGCCGACAAAGACGGTCGGTTCCTGAATATGAGTTTCCCAGAAATCCTTGAGTAGTTCTTCCCACAATTCGAGAGTGTAATCGAGGGCTGGCTTGTCCGAACCGCCGAATCCGAGTAAATCTAGGGCAAATACTCGGTAGCCCTCAGCGGCGAGGACTGGCATATTCTTGCGCCAGTGTCCAATGGAAGCGCCAAAGCCGTGAATCAGCACTAGAGGGCGACCTGTGCCCATGACTGTGTACTGAATCCGGTAGCCGCGCCAAGTCCAGTTGAGTTTTTCAAAAGTGCTTCCTGTTTTTAGCTGCTGAGTCGTCACGATAATTATTAAGATTCCTTAACTATTTTTCTATCGTAATAGTCTCTATCATTAAAAAGAGATAAACCAGGGAACATCTAACCGACTTGAAAAGTCACGCTACCCGTTTTGTTTAGGTGTGAGAAGAGATTAATGAAGCGAAGTTCCTTGGTATTTTTAGGCAGCCTGGTTTTTGCTGCTGCCGGTTTAAGTATGACAACGGTTGCCCCTGCGATCGCGCAAGTTGGACAAACAATGGGCAATCTGCCCTTATCGGGTCGAAATCTGCTCAGCCAAGCAGAAGACGATACCGCCCAGCTGCCAACAGCGGTTGCTGAAGCTGTTTTAAAGGATGCTGCCCAACGGACAGGAATGCAAAGTTCTGACTTAACCATCCTTCAGGTGGCGAAGCAAACTTGGTCAAATGGTTGCTTGGAGTTAGCAGAAGCAGGTGTTGCCTGCACCGAGGCACTGGTTCCCGGCTGGCTGGTACTGGTCGGTAGCGCCAAAGAACAGGGATTTTGGGTTTATCGCACCAACGAATCTGGAACGCTCGTGAAGTGGGATGAAACAGCAACCCAAACCTTGACGGCTCGACTCCGGTCGGAAAGTACCACCACTGGGCAACAGACAACAACCCGTCGCACGGAAACCACCGAGCAAAGGAGTACCGTCCGCACAGAACAGCGGTCTACGGTGGCAATGACCGAATCCGCAGGCAACTTTAGTCTTGCCGTTCTGCAACCCGCAGGCAGCCTCACAGAGGTGATTACTCGCGTATCGGTGAAGTCGAAACAAGGCAACAGCTATTCCCAAGAGCAGTATCTTGGCGACTTCAGATACAAAATCAAGCAAAAAGCGAAGTTTGTCAAAGGTGTGAATCCGGGCGATCGCGTGGTCGTGCGTCTATACGACCAAAATCGCTTGATTGGCTACAGCGAGTTTGAATGCTTGTCTGAAAACGCCGCCGTTAACCTAATTTTGTCAGAAAATCCGTCTGAAACCCGTGTAGTGCGGACTGTGTACGGCATTGATGCCGACATGGATGGCAACATCGACAGCGGTACCACCGCCTACAACTACTACACCCAAATCGACTCTCAGGAACGGGTAACATTCCTGAGCAGCGTCGAGCAAATTAACGTCAGCCAGTTCCAATCGAGCGAGATTTCGACTTCGGCGGCGACTAGCGTTTATTCCAGCTCATTTACCAGCGGTGAATCAATGCTGGCGGGTGAGACGATGAGCGTTTACAGTTCAGGAATGGCTGCCTTATTGACATCAGCTCCCGGTCAGTTGGTGCAGGTGATTGGGGTAGAAGCCGAGAACGCGACCTACGAAGTCAGCCAGCTGCTGGCAAGATATGCAAACGTGGGAGTCACTCGAAACATCCAGACGAGTTTTCCCGATGTTCCGCAGGGATACTGGGCAAAAGATTTTATCGCCCAACTGGCGGAGTTAGAAATTATCGAAGGCTTCCCCGATGGTCGCTTCCGACCGGATCAGCCGGTGACTCGCGCCCAGTTTGCGGCGATGCTGCGGAAAGCGTTTGAGATGAATAAAGTGCGGAATGCGATCGCCTTCCGGGATGTATCCTCGGATTACTGGGCGTACAGTGCTATCCAAGAAGCCTATGAAATGGGCTTTTTAGGCGCTGTTTCCAGCAATGCATTCAACCCCACCCAAAAGCTTTCTCGTCTGGATATCTTAGTGGCATTGGCAAAGGGAATGAACTACTCTTCTGCCAGTACCACTACCCAGACGCTACTGCAAGTTTACAGCGATGCCGCTAGCATCCCTAGCGACGTCCGCAGTTTGGTTGCAGCAGCGACAGAACGGGGTCTGGTGGTGAACTATCCCAATGTCCAGTCACTCAAACCCAATCAAGTCGCCACCCGTGCAGAGGTGTGTGCTTTCCTCTACCAAGCTTTAGTCAGCACTGGGAAGGCTCAGAACATCGCCTCGCCATACGTGGCGGGAGAAGGTGCGAAACCCCCCACAGTGCGCGAAGTTGATACTCCCAAGCCAGAAAACGTCCCTGGCGATAACCGTGAGGTAGAGGGGAGCGAACGCACGAATCAGCGTCAGAATTGCAACCAAGGGGTCGGTAATGGGCCAGAAGGTTGCGATCCAGGCAATTCCAATCGGAACCAGCCCAGTAACGACGAAGGAGCAGGCGCAGCGCCTGGCAGTCCGGGTCGTCAGGGTCGGTAATCGTCGGTAATCGTTAGTCTGAGAACTAAGAAAGCCGCAGCTATCCAAATTAAATAGCTGCGGCTTCTATTTTTTCGACGTTTATATTAGTCATTAGCAATATTATTTCCCTTTTGGTTTACATAAACTTCTCTACTTGGGAAAGGGATAGTAATTCCTTCTTGCTGATAGCGTCGGTGCAATTTCTTGATGAATTTATGCTTTGCAATTCGTTGGTTCAGAAATTCATTAACTCTAAGAAATACTGTAAAGTTGACACTAAATTCGCCAAAATTTTGATATAAAATAAAAGGCTCAAAATCAGAAATCTCTGCTGCTAATTCTTGCATAACTTCTTTAGCAACTTCAACCGTTATTTCTTCAACGTGTTCCAAGTCGCTATCGTAACTGACACCTACTTGAATCGGTAAAGTTATTTCTTTCACAGGTAAATGGTAATTCGTAAAAATGGCAGAAGCCAGCTTTGTATTGGGTACAACGACTAGATTATTTGGCAGTTCTCTAATCACGGTATTCCGCCAAGTGATATCGGTAACGTAACCTTCTTGTCCCGTCTCTAGTTTTACATAGTCGCCAGTTCTGACTTGTCCAGAAATAATCAAATATAATCCTGAAAATAAGTTAGATAGGGTATCCTGAAATGCCAAAGCAACTGCCAAACCGCCAATTCCCAAGGTTGCCAAAATAGGTGTAATGGAAATCCCTAGCGTTTGCAAGATCATCAAGATTCCCAAAACCAGAACGACAATTTTGGCTAGGTTAGATAGTAATGAAGCTGAAACTCCGGGTGTTCTTTGACCAAATATCGTAACAAAACTCGCCGTCAGTCTGGCTAAAACTAAGGTGACAGAATAGAGGAAAATAACAGTCAGAATATTCTGAAAAATGCCAGAAATCCGGTCAGGAATAACCTGATTTAGTTGAAGGGTAAAAATGGCTCCGTAAAAGCCAGCAACAATAAACCAAATTTTGGGGATGCCACGCAGGGAATGAAAAACGATTTCATTCCCTGGCAACCGAGTTTTAACAGCTATTCTTTTGAGTCTAGGAAGAAAAAATTTATCAAAAATTATCCCAACGAGAAATCCGCTAAGAATAAAGGCAATCGGGACAATCCATTGCTTCATGTTGATAGTTTTATCTCAAATCTATTTGTATATGTTATGAGACTGACGATAGGGGCAACCTCCAGAGTTGCCCCTATCGCGGCTACACATAGCAGCGAGACAATTGTAGAGACACGATTTATCTCATCTGCTGGCGCGACCTCTAGAAAAAAGATACAGCGTAGTTACGACAATTGTTGCTTCAACTGATCAATTAACTGTCTCAAATTTTCTGGACTGAGAATGGCTTTCACTTCCAACTGTTGCTGAGTATCTCGCAGAGTCAGGATGTGGTTTTCACCTTCCTTAGCAGCAAATTGCAATTGGGGAGATTTAAATTCAATCTTTTGATAGATGGTTTCTGGTATCCCTACCCGAATGACCAGTTCTTTTTGAGATTGGGGATAGATATAAAGTTGCTGGCGAAGGGTATCGAGTTCGAGTTTGGTAGGCGTAGTGCTGCGTTCTCGATCTTCGTTGATTTTGCGCCAGTAGAGAGTGATACCGCGAATCTCAGGGATTTGAATCTCAAATACTTCGTCAAAGCGTTGGGGTTCCCAATCGAGTTCGGTAGCATCGCCCGTCTGGGGAATGATTCGCTGTCGCCACGTGATTTTATTGTCGATGAGACTTGCCCACCATTCGCGGATGGTTGCGAAGTTGTTGGTATTGTCAGGATTATTGCTGCCCTGTTCCCAGACGATTTTGTGTTGCATTTTCTCTCCTTCCTCCCCATCGCTTGCTGATTTCTCTTCTCTCCATCCAGTTTAAACTTCCTCCCTTGCTGGGAGTTGCTGTGACACGAAGATGTCGAGGTGTTGTATACGGCGTATCTACAGCGATCGCTCGTTTGCCCTATCTTCAAGTCTAAAACTGGCTGAATCCTGCGCGGGTAAGAGATGCTATGCAAAATTTTGCGATCGCTTCTAAATCTACCTTGAGCAGGTTTCGTCATACACTTTATATTGGTTCTCAGTCCGCGCCAGCGGGCTTTGTTTAAAAGTTCTCGCAACTTCTACTTCCTTGCTTCTAAAGTAGGGTTGGCATAGCTGTGATTTAAATCGCCAGGTATGGTAGCAATATGTTTACTCTTCCGATGAACCTGTTATTTCTTCCTAACCTGGATCTATTTGTTTACCACCTGAGAAACGGCTTGGGAGACGATGCAGAGCAAATCAACCAGAACCAGCTCACGTTTTGGGATAACTTCCCGTTAGAATTGCAAAGAATTCTTGTCGGTGCTGACGATTCAAATTATAACGATCCAGAATATTTAGAATTATTGCGCCTGGCGGGGGAAACTGAAGCTTATTATACTTTTCAAGCTCGCACTGAAGGATATCCAGTCAAAGGCTTTTATTATCCCGTGCGATTTAGCGATAGTTATGGGCTTTTGTTTAATTGCCATATTAACGATCGAGACTATCTGCAATCTTTTAAATGCTTTCCTACCCTCAAACATCTAGCTACTGATAAACAAGGCAATCTTGGAAAAACCTGGCTCGTGTCTGGGATTTTGCCTCGTAACTGTGAAACCCCTTTAGAATGTCTCGTCCAAGAAGCTTACGAAACTTTGAAGTTTGGGAGATGGAAACAACAAAAGCCAAACAAAGGAAAGTTTTTAGGGGCAACCGTTTTTGAAGTGTGGCTATCTCCCCAGCGTTGGGACATGGAAGAGAATCACCATGTTTTGGTTATCTTTTATCCCGATGTAGCCGCCGAAACTGAAGCTGCTAAATATTCTGAGGTCTGGATGCAGTTGTTTTACTACCGCAATAAAATTATTTGGTCTTATTGTGAAGCTCAGAAACTCAGACAGCAATTGCAAGAGAATTTCGGCTATATTTTTCAAGCGGGTGAAATGCTCAAGCAGCTACCGTTAAAAGAATTGCAGAGGATTTTAGAAGTCAATATAAAAATATTGTCCCAGTATGCTTCAGACTTAAATCATCTAGAAATTCAATTGCACGCGATTGAAACCTATCAGAAAAAATACCAAGAACATTTAAATTACCTGCTTCAAGAAGCTAGCAAATATGGAGAAACCGAGCTGCATTTTTTGGCACAATTCAACCAAATAGTCAAGCAATACGAAATCCAAATCCAACAAGATCGTGCCAGCTTTAGCCCTGCATTGAGAGTGCTAGAAGATGTGATTAACACGATTCGAGGCATCGTCGAGATTGAACAAGCTAAGCGCGATCGCAATCTGGAAAATATTATTGCCGCTGCCAGTCTGGGAGTGGGAACCGCCTCAGTCGCCGCCTCTGCTTCCTCGGCGTTGGTAAAAGATTTTACCCAGCCTTACCCTAACCAAATCGATAACCAACTATCCGCAGTCATCCCCTTGGCGAATCTGGTTATTGTCATCTTGTTCAGTATTGGTTTAGGTTGCCTGGTTAGTGGGTTTGCCTGGAAAATTTTGCGATCGCGTAGCGTCTGAGGAAAATTGCCTCGGAAATCCTCTCTTCCTTTGCCGCTTGGCAGTTCAAAATTTTAAATATGGACTTGCCAATTATTTACCACCCGGATTATGTCGTACCTCTCCCAGAAGGGCATCGCTTCCCCATGCCCAAATTCAGCAAACTCTACGAAATGCTCTTAAGCGATCGCGTAGCGCATCCAGAGCAAATTCATCCGCCCGAACCTCCTCCACTAGCGTGGATAGAACTCGTTCACACCCCAGAATATGTCCGAGCATACTGTGAAGGCACCCTCGATGCCAAAGCCCAGCGAAGAATCGGATTGCCCTGGAGTCCCGCATTAGCAAATCGTACCTGCGTGGCAGTAGGCGGTACGATTCTCACCGCTAAACTGGCACTCAGTCACGGTTTAGCTTGCAATACTGCGGGGGGTACTCATCACGCCTTTCCCGGTTATGGTTCTGGTTTCTGTATTTTCAACGATTTAGCCATTGCTGCCCGCGTGCTTCAACATCTGGGACTGGTGCGTCAAATCCTGATCGTGGATTTAGATGTCCATCAAGGAGACGGTACCGCCGTGATTTTCCAAGAAGATAGCAGCGTCTTCACCTTCTCGATGCACTGCGAAGTTAACTTTCCCGGAACCAAACAACAAAGTGACTTAGATGTTCCTCTCCCGATTGGGATGGAAGATGACGCCTATCTGCAAACCTTGGCAAAATATCTCCCAGATTTGCTCTCACAAGTCAAGCCGGATCTCGTTTTATACGATGCTGGCGTCGATCCTCATGCTGGCGATCGCTTGGGCAAACTCGCCCTCACAGACACCGGAATCTTCCGCCGGGAAATGCAAGTTTTGAGTACCTGTGTGGCACTCGGCTACCCAGTCGCCTGTGTGATTGGCGGGGGTTATGCTGACGATCTTGACTCCCTCGTTTATCGGCACTCCTTGCTACACCGAGCCGCCACCACTGTCTATCATCAGTACCAACTTTGATGCCAGACTAAGGGCAGAGGAGCCATTTCGTCTTCCTCGATACACTTTTTAACGGTAGCGGTATCCCGTGTCCGTACTTCGTACTCACTCATCTGAGGAAAAACCCCTTGCTATCAAAAGGCTTTGAAATTGAAATGTATACCGGCACCCCCAATGGTGACATTGTGGGTTTATCCGATCGGATTGTGGCAGACCTAGACGGGTTCATGCGGGAGCCGGATAGCCGCAACGTGGAATATATCACAGAACCCTTTTATTGTTACGACCGATTATTGTGTGCCTTGCTACGCCCTAGACGGCAACTCCGAGAGTATCTAAAACGCCTGGGAAATTACACCCTGATTCCGGGGAGTACGCTGTCTTTAGGCGGCAGCGATCGCTTCTGGCGATCTGACCCTAGCAATCCTTACCACGACTACATTGAGAACACTTACGGCACCAAAGTTGTCACCGCCAGCGTCCACATCAACATTGGCATCAGCGATCCCGAAACCCTGATGCGGGCGATTCGCCTTGTCCGCCTAGAAGCACCCTTATACCTCGCTCTCAGTGCTTCTTCCCCGTTTTTGGATGGGAAAGCCACTGGCTATCACTCGACTCGCTGGGGACTGTTTCCAAAAACCCCAGCCCACGTTCCCTTATTTGAAAGCCACGCCCACTTTATCCAGTGGACGAAAGCCCAATTAGCCGCCGGGACAATGCAAAATGTCCGCCACCTTTGGTCATCCGTGCGACCAAATGGCAACCAGCGCCCCTACGACCTTAATCGCCTAGAACTGAGAATTTGCGACCTAATCATCGATCCGGTTGCCTTGTTGGCGGTTACAGCCTTGCTAGAAGCCCGACTTTTGCAGTTGATTGATGACCCTAGCCTCGATCCCCTGGAAATGAGTCAATTGTCTTCACAAGACTTAATTACCCTGACTGACGCCAACGAAGACGCCGCCGCCCGTCAAAGTTTGGATGCAACTCTGAGACATTGGCAAGACGGCAGACCGATTCTGGCGCGAGATTGGATTGAAGAAATAACCGGCGAAGTTTGGGATCTGTCTAAACAGATGGGCTTTCGCTGTTTCTTGTCACCCCTGAAAAAGATTCTCCGGGAAGGAAATTCGGCTCAGCGATGGTTAAATCTCCAAAACCAAGGTTTTGACACTTCCAGCGTGATGATTGACGCCATTCAAGCGGTGGCAGACCAAGAGCGCGAACTGGAAGACAAATTGTGCGAGAGCCTAGTTGCCTGAAGCACTTGAAGGATCGAGAATGAAGCTTGAAGGCAGAGAATTATCCTAAAGCCTTCATTCTTTATCTTCGATCCTTCCTAGCCCCTGATTTCTTTTTTTGCCTTTTTATGGCTTAATTTATTGGCTAAAAAGAATCATTCGGGAATTAGAATATTTAATCAATTTGATCTGGGTGAGTCATATAACAAATATGTATAGGTTCATGTCTCTTTGGGTATAATTTGAGTTTCCAGCGTGGATTTTAGTGTTAGAGCCAGAGTAATTAGTAAGTCTCATGCCGTTTGTTGTTCTCTACAAGCCGCAAATTCCGCCCAACACCGGCAATATTGCCCGTACCTGTGCTGCCACTGGGACGGAATTGCATTTAGTCGGGCCGTTGGGTTTTGACATTAGCGATCGCTATCTGAAACGTGCCGGTCTGGATTACTGGCCCTACGTCAATCTGCACCACCACATTGGTTTAGAGGATTTTCAGGCATTCCATCAGCAGCGAGGGGGACGATGGATTGGCTTCAGCGTTTCGGGAAGGGATAACTACTTGAAGTTCGAGTTTCGGGCAGATGACTGGCTATTATTTGGTAGCGAAACAACTGGATTACCTCCAGAAGTTCTCGCCCTTTGTGCCAATACTGTCTATATTCCAATGTCACAGCCGCACGTTCGGAGCCTGAACCTTTCTGTCAGTGCCGCAGTCGGTTTGTTTGAAGCGCGTCGCCAACTGGGGATTTTGTCCTCCTGAAGGAGGCAAACAAGTCCTTTGCTCATTGCGTGTTATCAATCTTTAGTCAGGTGTTCGCAGATTGAGTTAAAGGTTAGAAATTTGGTTTGACCTTTTCTCTAGGAATCTCAAACGTGTTAACCGGCAACTGTTTGTGACCATTTCTGGCTGAGCTTTCCCTATGACTTCTTGCTCAACACTCGGTGACGAATGACTCTTTTCCCTTTCTTGAGAGAGTTTCTTTTGCGTCCTTCAGCTATCTAGAATACCGAATGAGCGCGGCTTAGATAAGAAATTTCTATGAACAACAGAGTAACAACGGGAAATTGATTGATAGATTTTTTTATCCAAAATCTTTCAGTGCTGAGCCTCTAAAACAACCTCGAATCAATCTTTAGGAAGATTTTTAGTAAATATGCGTCGGTATGCTCTATGCCATTTGTCAGAGTTTTCTCCATGATTCTACGGTTGTTATTCAAGGCAAAATCAGCTTAAAGTCTCATGTTGTAATCGATCAACAGCAGGATGCCAACAACGAAAAAGTTGTTTTCTCAGTCTTCCGGAGTAAAGCAAGTCAAGCAAGTATGTTCCAATATGCACGCCTTAGAAAGGAATACACCATTGACTTGCCAGCTCTTGACAAAAGGCTCCTGATTAACGCAATGATGAAGTCTTCAGCAGGGTGGGTCAAATGTAGGTCGTGCATGATTAAATTTTCCCAGTCATGTAAACTTGTCTAAATCAAAAAAGCAGGGTAATCTTGCCTAGGTATGATTACCGGCAGTGATCCTAATCACTTTTTGATGTGATTTGTCCCATTGACTGGTAAAAAACAATCATTCAGGGACAGTTAAGCGCTCGTCATAAGTAGGAGGTCGTGTTTGAAACGCCCATTCACGCACAAGATTAAATCAGTTCCTTCCTGTGCAGCAGACAAAGATGCGAAAGCGAATCTGTCCGCAGGAAAGCTTTCCGGGGGAGAGTCAGGTTTATTGAAGCCAATTTCTCCAGAGGTTAACCGTCGGGCTCGCACCTCTGCCGCCATGATTGGATTGGCAATCTCAATGGGCACCTCCAGCCTATTGCTGCCGCAACAAGGCGATGAAGCAAAGGCAGCCGATCCGGTCGCCACAGAGCCGACTGTTACCAACGCTCCTGCTGCAACAGATATTGCTGTTGCCGCTCCTGCCTCAAAAGTGGAGCCAGAAACAACTGCTTCAGTCGCAGCAATAAAGCCGGAATCCAAATCTGTCGCTGCTTCCCCAAAGGTAGTAGAGCCAGAATTCACATCTGAGGCCGTTTCCCCGAAGGTGGAGCTGGACGGTAAAGCAGAATCGAAACCAGCACCGCGCGTTATCGAACACAAGGTGCAGCAGGCACAGACAATTTGGCAATCGTCGAAGAACTATGGGGTAGAACCTGCCGCGATCGCCACTTCCAACAACATCAAATCCAGCTCAGCTCTTCCAGCTGGACAAGTGGTGAAAATTCCTTCAGTGAACGGTATTGTTCACGAAGTTAAGCTGGGCGATACCGTCGAAAAGCTATCTGAGTCTTATGGTGTTCGCCCGATACAGGTGCAGCAATCATCTGGAGCGACAACATCGGATGGACTGCCGGTGGGTCAATCAGTCACGATTCCCGGCAACGTAAATGAGCTATTAAAAGCAAGACAAGACGCTGCCATGAGCCGCTTAAAGGAGCAGCGGAGCCGCTTGCAGAGCAGTCTGGCGGAGTTGCGGTCTGAGGAGACGACAAAAGCATCTGCTGGTCAATTAGAAGTCACTGAACCAGCCCAAATTGATAGCTCTGAAGCTGCTGAGGTAGAAATAGCTGCTCCTAGAGTGCAAATTCCGGTCGCAGTGCAGATGCCAGGGGAAAACGCCCCCAATCAGGTAATCAACCAAGTACCGTCCGTACCACGCAATATCGCGGTGCAGATGCCAGGGGAAAACGCCCCCAATCAGGTAATCAACCAAGTACCGTCCGTGCCACGCAATATCGCGGTGCAGATGCCAGGAGAAAACGCCTCCAATCGGGTGATTAACCACCTCCCATCGGCACAGGCACGGGAATCGCTAGAAGCATCCCCGCAGCCGATAGGGGTGAATGAAAGCGTACCAATCCTAGTACCGACCGCGACTAACCAAGCGCTGCCAATCCAGACAGTGGCACCCGTACCGATTGCCGTCGTCGAACCTAATGGGGTAACGGCAGATGTTTACCAGGTCAAGGCGGGAGATACGGTGGATGCGATCGCTCGCATTCACGGCGTTTCCAGAGGAGAACTGCTGCGGATAAATCAGTTAGATAACCCGAACATGATTCGAGTGAATCAAGCACTGAAAATCCCGAAAAAACAGACTGTAACTGTAATTCCTGGTTTGAACGCTGCACTTAGACAATCCAAGTCTAATGTTGCTGTACCGAATCTCTCCGTTCCTACTTTGCCAACGGCTGTTCCCTTACCCGTCGCAGCAACACAGGTACGGGTGCAAAGTAGTGCTAACGTACCTATCGTCAAACCAATGTTAGTAGCGGGTAATCCGTTACCCATTGCCACACCCGCTGCCACACCGATTGCCGAGAGGAACCAAACTCAGTCTGCTGGCTTGAAGCAAAACTCTGAGTACAGCACCCAGATTGAGAAACTACGGGAAGACATCATCAAACTACGGCAGCAGTATCGTACCCAGCAAAACGGGGATACCGCTAACTCACAGAACGTTCCGGTTGCTAACATCTCGGTGCCAGTGACTCCCGCATTCGAGCCGGTTGCACCTGTCGTCAACAAACCGTTGCAACGTTCTGAATACTCGACTCCGATCAATCCAGAATTCAGCCCAAATCGTTATAACGAAGCCGTACAAGCAGAAATGCAAAAGCGGCAACGGCAACAACAGCGATCGCAGGCGGCAATCGAAATCAAAGTGCCCCCACCTGCTGCACCACGGGCTAGAACCCAGAAGCCATTGGTGGCAGCAGCGCCCTCCGGAGCGGACACTTATAACCCGACACTCCGGCCCCCCTTCGGGCAACAAGTTGCTCCAGAGTTACCGCCCCTCCCTGGTCCAAATCCCTACCTGCCGGATAGCCAAATCCAATTCAATGGCTACATCTGGCCCTCAAAGGGCGTTTTGACCTCTGGTTATGGTCGGCGCTGGGGACGGATGCACAAGGGGATTGATATTGCGGCTCCAGTTGGCACACCCGTCGTGGCGGCAGCTCCTGGTGTCGTAGTCTATGCACGCTGGAATTCAGGTGGTTATGGAAATCTGGTGGACATTCAGCATCCGGATGGCAGTTTGACTCGCTATGCCCACAACAACCGGCTCCTGGTTCGCGAAGGCGAAGCAGTTGAGCAAGGTCAGCAGATTTCTGAGATGGGCAGCACCGGACGCAGCACTGGACCTCACCTTCACTTTGAGTTACATCCATCTGGAAAAGGAGCTATCAACCCAATAGCTTTGCTACCTCGACGCTAAAAAAAGGCAAAAGACAAAGCAAAAGACAAAAGAAAATATATTCTTTTGTCTTTTTTCTTTTCTTGCGTGAGGGATAGCAATAATCACGCCAGTATGCTAGGATGATAAGGTTGTTCAAGAAAACTTGGCTCTGTAGCTCAGTGGTTAGAGCAGGGGACTCATAAGCCCAAGGTCGCAGGTTCAAATCCCGCCAGAGCCATTTTAAAAGTTATGAAAAGCCAGGACTGAAGAATGAGTAGGCTTGTGATGGTACTCATTCCTCCATGCTAGTAAGGGTGCTAATCAGTCAGAGTAGTGCCGGATGAGTTCGGCAACAGACCAAGCTTGAGCGATCGCTCCTTGAGCTGCATGAGGCGGATCGCCATCAAAAATTTCCGAAACCGAACCCAGGCAGGCTGAGGACTGCAAGTGTTCAATCATCGGCTGCCAATCAAAAGGGACGGGTTCTGAATCGTAGAGGCGCTTCCAGGCTCGGATAAAGGGGCCAATCAGCCAACTCCAAACCGTACCTTGGTGGTAGGCGCGATCGCGATATTGAGAATTCCCAGCATACGTCCCCACATAGCGGGGATCGGCGGGGTCGAGACTGCGGAGACCGTAGGGTGTCACTAAGCGATCGCCTGCTACCTTGAGGACAGACCGCCCTTGCTCGGTAGGAAACCCGCAATGATAGAGCGAGAGCGCCAAAACTGCATTCGGACGAATTGTGGGGTCTCGCACATCATCCGGTGCGATCGTATCGTAGAAATATCCCAGCGTCGGATTCCAGAACTTTTGCAGCGATCTCTTCACCTGTTGCGCCTGCTGAATATAGCGTTCTCGCTGGTTAATCCGCCTCTGTGAATTCGCGCCTCCTTCCCTTAATAACAATTCTGCCCATCGGCTAGCCCAGCACAAAGCAGAGTACCAGAGGGCATTAATTTCTATAGGTTTACCCCGACGAGGCGTTACCGGCTGACCATCAACCACCGCATCCATCCAGGTAAGCGCCACTCCTGGCGCATCCCAGGTAACTAGCCCATCCGTGGCATCAATCCGGACATTGTACAGGGTGCCAGCCATAAAGCTTTTGTAAATCTGCCGCACCACAGGATATTGCTGAGCCAGAAAATCCCAATCCTGCGTTGCTTCTAGGTAAAGACCCAAAGTTTCAATCCACCACAGCGCAGCATCAATACTGTTGTAAAATGGCTCAGCTCCAGTATCTGGAAACGCATTCGGAATCAAACCATTCCGACAATAGCGCCCAAAAGTTTCCAGCAGTCCCTTCGCTAACTCATAGCGCCCAGTCGCTAAAGCTAGTCCTGGTAGAGCAATTAGCGTATCGCGTCCCCAGTCATTAAACCAGGGGTAGCCAGCAATCACAGTCGGGCCAGCAATGGAAGCGCGGTAGACAATAAATTGATCGCCTGCTCGCAACAGCTGCTGCCAAATATCAATGACAATGTCATTGACAATGTCATTGTCAATGGTTGAGGGTTCGTTGCCATGAACCCTCAACAAGGGACGGCGAAGCGCTTTCAGTCGTTGTTGCTCAACCTGCACTGCTTGCTCAAAGTCTAGGGAACTGAGCTGTGATTGTTTGGAGTTACATAATCCCACTTTCGCTTCTAGGGTGAGGGAGTCTCCCGGTTGTAGGGGTACTGTCAGGTATCCAGGGCTGTAGAGGTCTTCCTTGTCCCCCAATCCCCGCCGCTTCTCTTCTGGATAGTAATAATGCCAATACCAAACGGTGTCTGGTTGATAGCGACCCTTACTCCAGCGCAATTGCCAGGGAGTCCCAGTCCAGTCAGGACGCATCCCTTGCAAGCAAATTTGCTTTTGACCGACTAATTGCGAGAAGGACAATCCGGAAGCGCCGGATTGCTGGTGGTGAAAGTCGCGATCGCCAATTACCGGGCGTAACCTCAGCGTAGCCAACTCAGTGCCTTCATAGCGGTACTGAATCAAAATCCGGTGACAAAACTGGGGAGTACCTACTTGCTCAGTCTCCTTCCCGCTACTTACGCTCTGTGAGCTACTTTCTACTAAGCCATAGGGCATCACCAGCTGCCTGCTTAGCTGCCAGTTATCTTCACCCCAAACCCAACGGGGAAAGGGGTCAATGTCAAAAGAACGCAATAACTCGTAGCCCAAAGGGTCAATTTTTCCATCTATCCAGAAATTTGTCCCTAGTGCAAATACCCGTCCTCCTACATCCAAACTGGCATCCAGGTGAGACAGTAATAAAGTGCGCTGACTCGGCGGATCGAGGGCGGCAATTAACCAACCGTGATAAGTCCGAGTCCGAGCATCACAAACCGTTCCACTGGCAAAACTTCCTAACCCGTTGGTCAGCAGCCACTCGCGCGTATCCAAATTCTTCATTCCTACTCAAACTCGTTATGAGTATGATATAGTTGTTACAGTTCGTAAATTAGCTGTCGTTGCGTCTAGGGTAGACCTCAACTAGATTACCCTTGACTCAGCACGAGTCAATGCAAAATCTATTCCATTTAAGGAGAATCTATTCATGACCCACCACACAGAAGGCTGTCTTCGGGTTGGACAAACCGCCCCGGACTTTACCGCAACCGCTGTGGTCGATCAGGAATTCAAGACCATCAAACTGTCTGACTATCGTGGCAAATATGTAGTCTTGTTCTTCTATCCTCTTGACTTTACATTCGTTTGTCCTACAGAGATTACAGCTTTTAGCGACGCTTATTCAAAATTTCAGGATCTCAACACTGAAATCCTTGGTGTCTCTGTAGACAGTGAATTTTCCCACTTGGCATGGATTCAGACAGACCGCAAGTCCGGCGGCGTCGGCGACCTAAACTATCCCCTCGTTTCCGATATTAAGAAAGAGATTAGTGCTGCTTTCAATGTCCTCGATCCAGAGGCAGGCATTGCACTCCGGGGGCTGTTCATCATTGATAAAGAAGGCGTGATTCAGCACGCTACGATTAACAACCTGGCTTTTGGTCGCAACGTCGATGAGACTCTGCGGACGCTGCAAGCAATCCAGTACGTACAAACTAACCCCGATGAAGTTTGCCCCGCTGGTTGGCAACCGGGTGACAAGACAATGGTTCCCGACCCCGTCAAGTCAAAGGTCTTCTTTTCTGCCGTCTAAATTTCTGGTGTCGAGTTAGTTTCAGAACTGATTCAGTCGTCAATTAATCAAAAACCTCAATACATTTGATGAGATTTTTCCTATCAGATGTATTGGGGTTTAGTTTTTGATGCTGGCGATCGCGTTAACTCCTGTAACGCTGCTTGCACGATATCTAGATGCTGGTGATTGTATGCGATCGCTTTTTCATAGTCTCCCAAGGCACGGTAAGCCTTTTCCAGATTGTCCAAAGTAAGGGCTTCAGACTGTTGATTGCTGATTTGCCTCCAAATGTCCAAAGCTTTTTCGTAAAACTCAATCGTTTGCTTATATTCTTCTAAGGAAAAGAAAACTACGCCCAAATTTCCTAAAACTGTCCCTTCTCCCTGAACAAAGGAATTTTCTTTGCAATTACCAAAGCCTCCTTATAACACATAGCCAAGATTTGTAAGAGAGGCTACTTGTCCCTCAGGCTCGCCAGTTTTCTGTGAATCTGCGAGTAAATCCTGATACGTGGGTCTTGCGCCCAGTGATGTTACAACAAAATTCAGGGACTTCTAATAAGAAGAAGTAATCCGTCAGTTAGTTAATCGCATTCCTGAAATGGAGAGGCGACTTTTTGAGGGATGAAGGATGCGATCGCTTTCTCGTCCACGATTCGCCCCGGTTCGCAAAAAAGTAAAGAACTATTACAATTACAGCAATAAGACCAAAATGATATACCGATGCTGACATCTACTGACTTTAGCGGACTGTTAAATCAACGCTTCTTTGAGAATTTCTTGCCGATTCCAGCAACCAGCCGTTTAGACCTGGGTGAAACGACTCCAGCATTTGAACTGCCGGACATTACTAATGGGGGTAAAGTCAAGTTATCGAATTACAAGGGAAAGCAACCTGTCATCCTTGCCTTCACCCGCATCTTCACCGAAAAGCAATATTGTCCTTTTTGCTTTCCTCACATCAAAGCGCTGAATGAAAACTACGAGCGCTTTACCAGTTTGGGCGTCGAGGTTTTGATGATTACCAGTACCGACGAACAGCAGAGCAAAACGGTTGTCAAAGACCTGGGGTTAAAGATGCCCTTGCTCAGCGACCCCAGTTGTCGGACTTTTCGAGCTTACTCTACGGGTCAAGCTTTGGGTGCGCCTCTGCCAGCCCAATTCGTACTGGATAAACAGGGAATTCTGCGCTATAAACATTTGTTCTCCTTCCTCGACCATAATGCTGAAGTGGAGAAGCTGCTAGAGACGCTCAGCGGATTGTAGATTACTGGAATTAATACTAATAAGTTGCGTTCAAGACTCTACTCTGTCTGAACGCAACTTGGGATGAGTATCAGGGAAGTGGACGAGAAAACCTGCGGAAAAGCGGCACATCGTTAGCCATTGAATTAGCCATCAAGAGAATATTTGACCGTTCTATGGTGGGAAAACTAACGCGATAAATAAAGTCATCCTGCTGCCACATTACGGAAGAAAATTCATAAGATGGCTTTTGCTTTTTTCCTTCCAATAGATATCCTCTAATATCTTTCCTTAAGGTGATGCGGTCGCCTGCTTTTTTATGTTTTTCTAATTCTCGTATCGCATTGAGAGAATTCTTTTTCTCAACCGAAAAACTTCCGACTAAGCACGGTTGGGGATTACTGTAGCAGGTAAAAAGGCTAACAGTATAAGCTAACGGAGTTTCTGAGGGGAAGACGCGGACAATCAACTCAGAAGGATCTACATCGGTGGGGCCACTGAGGAGAATTTGGGACGGCAAGCGCATAATCAACCCAGGCGGTACGCTGCTTTGAATTGTCTCTAAATGGCGTGTAAATACAGGAGCGGGACGAGCCTGTACGGGTACGTTCTCGGATGCCCTAATGACTACAGTCCCAGCCACCGCCAGGACGACTGACAGAAATAGATTTTTAACCCGCAAGAATTGGTAACGCAAGGATTTGAGAGTTTGTCAAGGGTTTTAAAAAAAGCATAGCAGCTGGAATGTTGCTCAGGGCGAGCGATCGCCCAAAACCAGAAGGCAAATGCCAAAATCCGACCTTAAGGCTGACCAAGAGAACTGCCTTCGCACTTTATGATTTGTAAAGTGAACGTTTGTAAACTATCAGCAGTCTAAATAGACAGGCAGGCACAGAGCTAACCTGTTGCCTTTGCATCTCACCGCTGGACAGCCCCGCCCAAGGCGAGTCCGAACCGTCTCCTGAGTGGAACACCCAAGTGCAACTTAAGCGTATGTCTCCTGATATATCTGCTGCTCAAGCCTCTCGGCAGCAAACGAGTCAAAAATCAACAAGCCAACGGCAAAATCAAAAAATTCCCCTATTTATATTGATATTTGCTGTTTTAGGGATGCCTGGGTTGACCAGTTGTGGCATTCTGCCGAAAGCAGAAGCGGAGGCTCAATCTCCCAGAGGGCAAGAAGGGGGGCAAGGAAAACCTACACCAGTGGATGTGGCGATCGCTCGCAGCGAATCGCTTCAAGAAGATGTAAAATTTATCGGCACGACTCGCCCACTCAGAGAAGTCTCGGTGCAACCCCAAGTGGAAGGACGGCTGCTCTCTCTTAAAGCAGATGTGGGAGATCGGGTGGCGCAGGGTCAAATTGTTGCCCAGTTAGATGACACCACCTTGTTGACTAGCGTGAATCAGGCGCAAGCAGAACTCGCAACGCTTCAAGCAGAAGTTGCCCGCGCCCGAACTCAGGTAGCGAATGCCCGGACACAGGTGGAACAGGCAAAAGTTGAATTGCAGCAAACACAGCGGGATGCGGCGCGACTGGCTGGCTTGGCGAGACAGGGTGCGATCGCGCAGCAACAAGCAGAATTAGCTCAAACCGAAGCTCAAACGGCTCAACAAGCTTTGCTCTCTGCTCAGGCACAGGTGAGTACAGAACAGCAAGCAGTCGTAGCGGCTCAAGGCAGAGTCAAGGCGCAACAATCTGTACTGGCTCAAAATCGCGAACGCCAATCTTATTCAGTATTAACTTCCCCCATTAGCGGCGTTGTCGTTGCTAAAGGGTTAGAACCGGGGGATTTAGCGAATCCAGGTAGTGAAATCTTAAAAATTGGAGATTTCAGCCGCGTCACAGTAGTGGTGCCAGTTTCAGAATTGGAATTGTCAAATATCCGGGCTGGACAATCGGTGCGGGTGCAATTAGATGCCTTCAAGAACAGGGAATTTCTTGGACAAGTAGCTCGCATTTCTCCGGCGGCGAATGTAGCGGCTCGTCAAGTGCCGGTAGAAGTCACGATTGCCAACCCCAAGGGTGAGATCGGCAGCGGACTATTGGCACGGGTCAGCTTTGCCTCAAATGCATCCCCACGGGTCGTGGTGCCGCAAACGGCGCTGCAAGAAGCAGGAGGGAGAGGGGGACAGACACAAGGGAGGCAGGCACAAGGGGGACAGGCAAGGAGCGAGGGAGAGAGCGCTTCCAACTCCCAAGAAAATGCCAAATCTAGCAAAGCGACGGTGTTTGTTGTGACTCGTGAAGGGCAACAGCCAAGAGTGCAGGCTCGATCGGTGACAGTGGGCGATCGCGTAAATGGAAAAGTAGAAATTATGTCGGGATTAAAGCCGGGAGAGCGATTTGTCAGCCGCGCTGGTAAGCCGCTCAAGGATGGCGAACTTGTAAGCTTAAGTGTTTTATCAGAAACCGCAAAGCCCTAGAGTTTTGAGTTTTGAGCTTTGAATTCTTAATTCAAAACTCACTCATGCACTCAAAATTCCGAATTCACTCAAAATTCAGAACTCAAAATTCAAAATTATTATGTCTGGATTTAGCCTAAGCGCGATCGCCATCCGCCGTCACATCGGCACACTCATGCTCACATTATCTGTGTTGGTGATGGGAGTGTTCTTTCTCTCCCAACTCCAAGTCGATTTGTTGCCATCTATCACATATCCGCGAATTGGCGTGCGGGTAGAAGCGCCTGGAATTTCCCCCGAAGTGGGAGTTGATGAAATTACCAAGCCGCTAGAAGAAACTCTAAGTACCACACAAGGAGTGGTGCAAGTTTACTCCCAAACCCGCGAAGGGCAGGTGAGTTTAGACTTATTCTTTGAACCGGGAGGCAACATTGACCAAGCGCTCAACGATGCCACTGCTGCCTTTAACCGGGGTCGCAGCAGACTCCCCAGCACCATCGAAGATGCGCGTTTGTTTAAAGTTGACCCCTCCCAGCTACCCGTTTACGAAATGGCGCTGCAATCCTCTTCCCTGGGGGATGCGGATTTGCGGGTATTTGCCGATGAAGAATTATCCCGCGAACTCAGTGTAGTCAATGGTGTCGCCGCCGTCGATGTTGCGGGTGGGGTGGAAGAACAAGTGCGGGTGCAAATTGACCTGAATCGCTTACAGGCGCTGGGGGTGAGTTTGGTAGATGTGTTGAATGCTTTAGGCGATCGCAATCAGGACATCTCTGGGGGTCGCTTGCAAGGCAACGACTCCCAAACGCTAACCCGTACCGTCGGACGCTTTCAGGATGCACAGGAAATTAGCAATCTCTCCTTTGAAGTTGCTTCCTCAACTCCCAGCCCAGTAGGAGCGCAAAGCCCTACACTTTTACCACAATCTCGCGTTTATCTAAGAGATTTTGCCGAAGTCATTGATGGTACAGAAGACCAGCGGGTATTTGTCTATCTTAATGGGCAACCAGCGGTAAAACTCAGCATTCAAAAGCAACCAGATGCCAATACTATCGAGGTGGTGGAAGGAGTTAAAAAACGCATCGAAGAACTCCGCCAATCGGGTGTAATTCCCGCAGACATGAAACTGCTACCCACCTTAGATGAGTCAAAATTTATTCGCAACTCCCTGAATGATGTCATCGTTTCTGCCATCTCCGGAGCATTACTTGCAGCCGTAGCAGTTTTATTCTTTTTAGGGTCACTGCGACAAACTTTGATTATTTCCCTGACGATTCCCCTTTGTACTCTGACGGCTATCGTCTTGATGAAGTTTTTTGACTTGTCTTTGAATGTGTTCAGTTTGGGAGGTCTGGCGTTGGGGATTGGTCAGGCGATTGACACCAGCGTCGTGATCATGGAGAACATTGCGGAAAGCATTGGCATGACTCCAGGCACTCGGACAAAGCAACGGTTAAACAAACAAGAGATAATTGATCAGTCGATTGTCAGTTCCCAGGAAGTAGAATCAGCAATGGTTGCTGCTACAGGCGCTAACCTGGTATCTGTAGTGCCATTCTTGCTAATTGGTGGCTTTTTCTCACTACTATTTAATGAATTAATTCTGACGATTTGCTTTGCAGTCGCAGCTTCACTTTTAGTAGCTCTGACCGTTGTACCTGTTCTCACATCTCGGCTATTGGCTATCCGCTGGTCGAGTCGGGTAGGTGAGTTTCAGTTGTTGCGGCAATTTAACCGTTCTTTTGAGGCGGCAACTGGCAGCTATACTCGCACTTTAACGAGGGCGCTGCCTTATCGAATACTGATAATTGCGATTTCGGTTCTGGTTTTGGGAGGCGGTAGCTTGTGGATGGCAGGGCAAATTCCTCAAGAAATTCTGCCTCGTATTAGCACTGGTCAAGCAAATTTATCTGCCCAGTTTCCTCCGGGAACTAGCGTGGAAACTAACCGGAAAGTGATGGCAATGGTTGACGAAATCCTCACAAAACAGCCCGAAACTGACTATGTATTTAGCACAGCCGGAGGTTCTCTTTTCGGCAGTAGCACCAGTGCAAATCCCCTCCGAGGTTCCAGCTCCATCACCCTCAAATCCGGTACAGATGTCGAGAAGTTTGTCGAAAAAGTTACCCAAGAGTTAAATAAACTGAATTTAGCGGGGATTCGTCTGCGGCTCAATCCCGGTCAGGTGCGAGGTATCATCCTAACGAACTCGCCAGTGCGGGGAGCGGATGTTGATATCATCCTCCAAGGAAACGAAGATCGACCGCTGCAACAGGCAGGGCGGCAAGTGGTGCAAGCCTTGGATGAGCAAGTAAAAAGTGCAACGTTTCGACCGGATGCTGACCCTCGGCAACCAGAAGTGCAGATTCGACCGGATTGGGAGCGTGCAGAGGAGTTGGGGTTGACGACGCAAGACATTGGGCAAACGATTCAGACAGCAATCGAGGGGTCGGTACCAACGCAGTTGCAAAGAGGCAATCGCTTAGTAGATGTGCGCGTACAATTCAATGAAGAATCGGTGCAACGCGCTTCGCAATTAGAGGAGCTGCCCTTATTTGTCAATAACAACAGCTTAGTTCGGCTGGGTGATGTCGCGACCATTTCCGAAGGGCAAGCGCCTGGAGAAGTGCAACGGATTAACCAACGACAGGTTTTTATCATTGCTGGGAGTCTCAGCGAAGGAGCTAACCTCAGCGATGCCTTTGCAGAGGTAGATCGGGTGTTAGAAAATTTGCAGTTACCTGAAGGCGTGACTGTACTTCCTAGTTCCGCAGCCGAAACCAATCAGCAGTTGCAAAATTCTCTGAAAACTTTGGGGGCGCTATCAGCCTTCTTAGTGTTCGTGGTCATGGCGGTGCAGTACAACTCGTTAATTGACCCCCTAGCCATTATTCTGACTTTGCCATTAGCTTTAGCTGGGGGAATTATCGGGCTTTACGTCACTAAAACCGCCATCGGTGCTACTGTTCTAGTCGGTGCCGTTCTGCTGGTGGGCATTGTGGTGAATATCGCTATCATCATGATCGAGCTAGCGAACCAGATTCGGGAACGAGAAGGATGCGATCGCCAAACTGCCATCATTAAAGCCGCTCCCCAACGTCTGCGACCGATTATGATGACTACCATCACGACGGTTTTGGGCTTACTGCCGCTAGCCCTGGGCATCGGGGAAGGCTCGGAATTCCTACAACCTTTGGGCATCGTCGTCTTTTTTGGGATGTCTATCGCCACCATCCTCGCCCTGTTTATTATTCCCTGTTTGTATGTGCTGCTGCACGAAGTACCCGGAAGCCAGCAGGTACTGAAATGGCAGCGATCGCTATCGAGAAAATTTGCCCGTAAAACTTTTTCGAGCGATCGGAAGTTCTAATTTGTGCTGTCTTTAGCACTCAGAGTTTAGCCCCACCCCTGTCCCTCCCGGTCAACGGGAAGGAGTTCAATATTCCCACTCCGTCAACGCAGAGGGGTTGGGGGTGAGGTTCCGAGTGTGTAGAGAGTTCGTTTTTTGCCCCAGCATCAATTGCTGCTTTCAATTTTGTGGGCGAACGGGAATTTCAATCCAGAACTCAGTGCCCTTGTCTGGTTGAGAAGAACACTTAAAGACGCCGCCGTGTTTTTCTACCACAATTTGATAGCTGATCGACAGTCCCAAACCTGTGCCTTTACCAACCGGCTTTGTCGTGAAAAAAGGATCGAAGATTTGCGCCTGCACCGCCTCTGGCATACCAGAGCCATTATCAATAATTTGAATCACCACGTTAGCAGGATGAGGAACGAAAGGATGAATAAGTGAATCTGTTTCATGCTTTATCCTTCCTTCTTGCTCCTGTATTTTTTCACCTTTTATTCTTTCTGCTTCCTCCTTCAAAAAGGTGCGGATAGTAATCTGCGCGGGTGAAGTTTTAACGTCTGATGATGTTAGGGCAGTATCTGTGTCACTTGCGTGGTGCAAATAACCAGCAGCTTCTCCCCTTTCCATCGGGTGGTTCGATCGATCCCAGTTGTTTTGCTGCTCCAGCGCGTCAATCGCATTGCTAAGGACATTCATAAACACTTGATTGAGCTGACCGGCATAACACTCAACTAAGGGCAGATCGCCATAAGCCTTTACAACTTCAATCGTAGGAGTATTACCCTTCCCTTTGAGTCGATGTTGCAAAATTAACAGCGTGCTGTCTAAACCCTCATGGATATCCACCCGTTTCATCTCGGCTTGGTCAAGGCGAGAGAAATTCCGGAGAGACAGCACCAGTTGACGGATTCTGTCGGCTCCCACCTTCATTGACGACAGCATTTTAGGCAGATCATCAGCAATGAATTCCAAATCGATTGCTTCTGCGTGTTTGACAACCTCTCGATCGGGATGGGGATAACGCTCTTGGTATAAATGCAACAGATCGATCAAATCTTTTACGTACTCGCCAACGTGAATGAGATTGCCGTAAATAAAATTAACCGGATTGTTGACTTCGTGAGCCACACCTGCGACTAGCTGTCCCAAACTCGACATTTTTTCTGTCTGAATCAGCTGGGTTTGGGTTTGTTGTAATTCTTGGAGGGCACAAGCGAGTTGTTCTGCTTGATGCTGGGTTTGAGCGAGTAATTCTGCTTGCTGTATTGCAACTCCCAGCTGAACAGCAGTCTGGGTGACGAACTCAATTTCCGAGACATCCCAATGTCTCTTTTGCGAGCATTGATGGATACAGAGCAATCCCCAAAGGATATCCCCTTTTAGCAGTGGCACCACGAGTTGAGCTTGAACTTGAAATTGCTCCAGCAGCTCGATATGGCAATCAGTTAAGCCTGCGTTGTAGATGTCATCAACTACTTGAATCCGACCCTGTTGATAAAGTACAGCATAGTTTTGGGAAAAGTGGCGGTCGTAAACTTTGGTTCCTAAAATCGGCTTTAAAGCTGGTAATACGTCTTCTGAGACAAATTCATCATCCAGCGAGCCAGAGGCGGAATATAAGCGAAATACTGCCACTCGGTCAGCCCCTAGCAGTTGTCGGACTTCAGTGGTCGTTGCTTTGAAGATTGTATTTAGATCGAGGGATTCTCGAATCTTCGTAATTACTCCAAACAATGCTTGCTGTTGTTCGGCAGCTTGTTCTAACTGTTGTGCTTGAGCGGTAGCAGTCGCAGCGGCAGTACGGCTTTGTTCGTACAGTTCGGCTTGCTGAATTGCGATCGCGGCTTCATTTGCCAGCTGTTGCAGCAAATCAATTTCAGCAGTCTTCCATTCCCTAGGAGCTTGGCACTCATGGGCAATTAGTAGCCCCCATAGCTGTTCCCCCATGTTAATCGGGACAACTAAGTTGGCTTGAACCTGAATTTTCAGTAAAAACTCTATATGACAGGGATGCAAATCTGACTCAGCTACGTTATGAACTGCTCGAATCCTTCCTTGCTGGTAAGCAGAGGCGTACTCCTGAGGAAAGCATTCATCTTCGTATATCTCTCCCAGAATTGAGTTCCATCTGCCTGTCACTGCTTCTACAACCACCTCCCCTTGCCAACTTCTAGTAAACTGGTAAATTACCACTCGGTCTGTGCTTAGCAGTTTCCTGACTTCCTGCACAATGCTTTGTAGGATCTTCTCTAAATCCAGAGTGCTGCGAATTTGGTCTGTGACTTGCTTGAGGACTTTGGCAAACTCTAAGGACTGTTCTAGCTGGACAGTTCGCTCTTGAATTTGATGCTCCAGGTTGCTATTGAGAGACTGCACCTGTGTGTACAGGAGATACTGCTCAATCGCCATTGAGAAGTGATGACCCAAGGCTTGAGCGAGTTCAATTTCTCCCGGCGTCCACGCTTGTGCTTGACCTCGTTTCAGTTCCCTCCATGCCTCAAAGGAATTACGAGGTTGCAGTTGTCTCCGATCCGGGTCGAAATTTCCAGCCCACAAAGTTTCCGTATCAATTTCATTACGAAAAATGCACAAGTATCCCAGAAACTGCTGACGATACTGGAGGGGGACAATCAGGATGCCCCGAATTCGAGTCGTGCGGAACGCTGGCGCGATGACTCGCAGATGAGGTTCTTTATAGAGATCCGTCACTGCCTTGATGGGATTGCAGGCAGTGTCTTGTAATTTTAAATATTCCTGCCAAACGGGATGCTCTTCAAGCGGACGATCTTTCCCGATGGCTCCTAGCATCGGTTGATCGCCGCAGGCAAATAGGATTGCTTGACTTGGATTTTCTGCCGCTATGTAAATTCTGCCCCCACAACCTTTAAAGGCTGCAACCGTTTCCGTAAGGGCTTCAGAAAGCTGAATCGTTGGTAGTGCATGGAGCAGGGTGGCGACTCGGTTAATCCGCGCTTCCCGCGTTGCTTGGGCGCAGGCGAGTTCGAGTAAGGTAGATTGAGCGATCGCAATTGAAACTTGATCTGCCACTAACTGGACGATTTGCAGTTCTTGTTCCGAAACCGAACGCGATTCAGCGTGATGAGAGACTAATAAACCCCATAGTTCCGGCTGGGTCTCCTGCGTGCGGGCATCATGATATAGAATCGGCACCACGAGGGAAGATGTGACTCCCATTGCCGTGAGATATTCAATATGGCAGGAATCTACTGGGCGATAGCGAACATCTTCCGCCTTCAAAGCAGTACCTGTCTGGGCGCAATCCAAGGAACTCAGACCAATCAACCCTGAGGAAACATCGACAATTGAGCGCTGGCGAGCTTTCAGAAACATCTCGCGGGCGTGGGGAGGAATGTCATCAGCCGGAAAATTTAGTCCCATCAAAGATGGCAGGCGATTGTTATCAATTGCCTCGGCAATCACTTCTCCACTGCCATCGGCATGAAACCGATAAATCATCACGCGGTCGGTTTCAAGCAATGAGCGAATTTCAGCGACTGTCGATGTCAAAATTTCTGGCAATTCTAGCGATCGCCGAATCCGATTGGTAATTCCGTGTAATAAGCTTGCTTGGTCTATTTCGTGCTGCATTGTTTGCGTATTATCACTTAAGCTCATTCCCTCTATCCACCACTTTTATAAATTCAGGCATGAATGTTTTTGTATATTTCTATTCTGTAACTGAAAAGTCATACTGGGTATTCGTAAAACTATTGATCTTATAAAAGTTTTAAAATTATTGTTAACTTTAATATTTTTAAGGAAAAATAACTCAAAAATATTGACAGTTTATGTAAGACATGCTATGAAAAGCTAAAAATATTTTCCCTAAAAAAATCGCTAATTCAGATTAGCTAAATATATAAATTCACAAAGGAGTAACGCTACTTTTTTCCTAACCGTTGCCGAATTTCTTGACGGACACTCATCAGGATTTTTCCCAAATGATTTTGTCCAGTTTTTTCTACACCGCAACCCCAGTAATAATCAGTGGGAGAATCCTCCACGATTGGGCGATCGCCGGTCGAAAGCAAAATGGATTGAATCTCTAAGTGAGTTAGAAACTTGATTAGCACGGCTTCGCGCATAATTTGGGTTTTCACTTGTTCCCAGTCCGGACGGATGCGGCGGGTGCGATCGCGTCCCCGTATTGCGGCTTCCATTGGCGTCTTCGCGCTAGCGATCGCTGGGATTAACGCTTCATCCTCGGTGCCAACAAATTTTTGCGCTTGATAATAATGCTCCACCGTCATCCAATCTTGACCCAGCAGATAGATGTTATGAGGAGAAAAGTTGGAAAAACATCCGTAGGGATCTTCAAATTTATAAAAGTAAATCGTCATGTCGAAACTATAAAAGTGCTTGTCCCAGTTCTACCATGCTTGTTGCTGCAAGGGATGCAGTCGAGTCGGCGACTTTCAGCCGCTCGAGTATTCAGCATTATCAAAGTTGAGGATGGTAAGTACCTGTTGCCAACATCCCAACCCAGCTTTGGGTCTGTCTCCCCAATATGGTTCGGTGAAAATTATTGTTTGTTGGGTAGAGAAACGAAATCCAACAAATGCGAACTTTGGTATTTTTCGCCCTACCAAACCGTATTCAGTGTTTCCCTGGGGCTGGTTGCCTGGTTACAGAACTTTCAGAAAACCTTATCGCTCAACCATTATAGGGGCACAGCATTGCCGTGCCCCTACTTTTTAAATCAACAATCGTGCCCCTACTCCTGGGAGTAAAAACTCTATCCTGTTTTCAGGGAACGGGAGTGTTAAAACTGGTTACTGTTTCCCTAAAGCCTTTAATCCCTGATCGATCTGGTCAGCTTGCTGAGTTTGACCTTGCTCTTTAAACAAGTCTCTGGCTTTTTTCATCGCTTCGATTGACTCAGACTTTTTACCTTGTTGATTTAGAGCTACCCCTAGGCCAAAGTAAGCAGGTGCTGCTTTCGGAGCAATTTCAGTGGTCTTTTTGAGAGCTGCTACTCCCTCATTTAACTTTCCTTGTTTGACCAAGGCAACCCCTAAGAAATAGTGTGCATCTGCACTTTTCGGGTCAATTTCAATTGCCTTCTTGAAAGCCTCAGTCGCTTCGGGTAATAATTTCGGGTTGTCTTGGGCACCTAAAGCAACTCCCAAATCATTGTAGGATCTGGCGTTTTTCGGGTCAATTTCAATTGATTTTTTGAAGTTGGCAACCGCTTCAGGTAATTTTCTTTGATTGACCTGAATGAATCCTAAGTCATTATAAGATTTGGCATTTTTGGGATCGACTTCAATTGCTTTTTTGAAAGTAGCAGCTGCTTCTTCCAGTTTCTTTTCTTGAACCTGAACAAATCCTAATTTCTGATAAAATTCTACGTTTTTAGGATTACTTGCAATTGCTTTTTTAAAAGCATCACTTGCTTCAGGAAATTTTTTCTGGCTGACCAGAATAGTTCCTAATTTATTGTAACTTTCTGCATCCTTGGGATTAATTTCAACGGCTTTGTTGTAGTCAGCGATCGCTTCGTTTAATTTGCCTTGTTGAGCTAGAGTATTTCCTGAGTCAACGTACTTTTTAGCGTCAGCCTCTGATTTTTGACAACCTAGCGTCAGGAAGCTTAAGCATCCCGCTGCTAAAATCATCAGTCCGAACCTGGATAACTTTGCAGTCCTAGAAGACATAACCTAGCAAGTTTCTGGATGAAAGCCCCAATATAACACATGAGGAAATTGCACCACTGACGATTTAAAAGGGGGTTGCACTCTCAAAAATTTAATTTTGTAGAGTGAGGAATACCTACCAAATCTTATCTGGGTGGGCTTTTGCCCACCCAAAAGAAATCAGCCCAAGCTAACTAAATGCTCAATCGTTTTACCCACCCATTCCCGGTATCATGCTCTTACTGAGGCGTTTGATAGCACTCTCTGCGACTTCAGAGTAACGACTTTCTCCGCACAGAATCTTGCCCATGCGCTCAGTGGCACCAGGGCGCTTAACACCGACTCGATAAGCAATCTTAGGAACTCTGTAGAACACTCCTGCTAAGCGTTGTGCCCACTGCATAT
The DNA here is from genome assembly GCF_039961855.1 of Trichocoleus sp. Lan. Classification (NCBI taxonomy): domain Bacteria; kingdom Bacillati; phylum Cyanobacteriota; class Cyanophyceae; order Leptolyngbyales; family Trichocoleusaceae; genus Trichocoleus; species Trichocoleus sp. Lan. Next base: position 110,337 of record NZ_JAMPKA010000015.1, read on the forward strand.
CCGATCCCCATTCTTCGGCGATCGTGCTGGTATATCTTTCCAGAGCATTGCCATCCCCGGAGAGTGATTTGTCAATCGCTTCCGCTGCCTTCAAGCCGCTAAACATTGAGGGACGAATTCCCTCAGCAGTAAACGGATCGACGACACAGGCGGCTTCTCCGGCTAAAACTGCATTTTGCGTATGCAGCCTTTGATTGCCATCCCATAGAGAAAGGGGATGACCATATTGCTTGCTCTGATTGACCTCTACGCCGAAAGATTTGGCGTACTCAGCCAAAATTTTCTTAAAGTCTTGGGGTTCACCGCCGATGAACGTGCCAACGCCGATAGAATATCCGTCTGCTTTAGGAAAGTTCCAAATATAGCCATTTTTGACCATCCCAAATTCAAAATGAATCTTTTGTTGGTTGGTATTTTGGGCAGGTATTTCTGCTTCTAAGGCTCCAGCCAGACGCCGTTTGCGCTCTTTAAAGTCTAACCACTTAGCCATTGGCCCTTTGGCTCCGTCTGCGGCAATCAGATAGCGACCTTCAACGGGTCCATTGGCGGTGTTGACTTGCCAGCGATCGCTCTTAAACTCAATCCCCGTTACTTCAGTGTTGTCTCGCAGTTCTGCGCCTTGTTGCTGCGCCTGCTGCATCAGGAAGTTGTCGAAAACGTCTCGCCTTACCATCCAAATCGGTTGTCCTGTTTCCAGCCCTACTTCCACTGGATCGCCCATTTTCCAGGTGTAGCGGAGTGATTTGAGTTTTAAGGAAATCGCTGGAGAAAAATCAAAATCAAACCACTCTTGTATCGCTGGTGATACTCCACCCCCACACGGTTTGTAACGCGGCATTGCGTCTTTTTCTAAGACTAAAACCGAACGTCCTCCCTTAGCTAGATGATAAGCTGCGGTTCCACCTGCTGGGCCAGCACCGACAATAATGCAGTCAAACATCGTGTTAATTTTTGCTTCTGAACACACTTGCAATTTAAGCTTGTTAAGCGAAGAATTTACATCCTCACGCTTGACACTCACTGGTAATTAAGCTTAATTGCTTTCCCTACCAGCTAGCTATTTGCGTAATTATGCTTATCTCGGTAAAACGTATACAATTTCAGGCTTTCAGGATTTTTAAGATAAATATTATTCGCCTTGATTTAGATTTTCTCTTGACTTCTAGAAGACAAACCGTGTTTTCCAGTACGTAGTCGTTCAGCTTTTTCTTCCAGACAACTAGAGAGCGCGATCGCGATATTTATTCAATTCATCAATTTTACTGAGTGCAAAGTTTATATAAAGCTTATAGGATAGGTTCATGAAAGTTTTATAAAGTCGCTGACCGACTATTTGGTGTTTCTACTATTTTCATAAGGGGAAAAGCGATGTTCTGGGAATTACGCATCCAATACGCCAACGGCAACGAGAAAGTTTTACGCACCTGCAAAAATCGAGAAACAGCCCTGCGGTACATCGATGCGATCTACTCCCAGGGCTATCCTATGCACGTTGCTTTCCTGGTTCGCCCTGCTTTAGATGGACAAGCGCTTCAACCTGCCTAGTATCCGTTTTTAGCCTTTTGTCCTAAGTCCTTAGCTCTAGCGCGATCGCTTTTGACGAGCGACCCATGACGAGTGACTAATGACTTTAAACGGTCGTGATATCTTTTTCTTTCTCGGCTAACAGCTCATCAACCTTGGCAACGTACTTGTCAGTTAGCTTTTGAATTTTTTCCTGCAAGTCTCGCGCTTCATCCTCAGAGATTTCACTATTTTTTTCTTGCTTGCGAATTGAGTCTACGGCGTCGCGGCGGATATTGCGAACAGAAACTCTTCCTTCTTCAGCATACTTGGCAGCGATTTTTGCCAGTTCTTTACGACGCTCGGTCGTTAGGGGTGGAATATTCAATCGAATGACTGAGCCATCATTGCTCGGAGTTAAACCGACATCTGATAAAGAAATCGCTTTTTCGATCAGATTCATGCTGCCGCGGTCAAACGGCTGAATGGTAATCGTACTAGAATCTGGTGTATTAATACTTGCCAGAGATTTTAGAGGGGTTGGGGAACCATAGTATTCCACCGACACCCGGTCGAGGAGAGAGGCGTTTGCCCGTCCCGTCCGAATCGTATTAAAAGACCGTTGAGTTGCCTCAATTGTCTTTTGCATATGATTTTCAACATCAGCTAATTTCACAAGATCCTCCTACAATTGTTCCCACCGCTTCTCCCGTAACGGCGCGGTGGATATTGCCCCGCACCGAGAGGTCGAACACAACGATGGGGATGTTGTTGTCTTTGCACAGGGCGATCGCGGTACTATCCATCACCCGCAGATCGTGAGTGAGGACGTGTCCGTAGGTCAGGCTCTGATAGCGACGCGCCCCTGGGTTGAGATGGGGATCTGAATCATAGATCCCGTCTACTTTGGTTGCTTTAAAAATTACATTCGCATCAATTTCCGCCGCTCGCAAGGCAGCGGTCGTATCAGTGGTGAAGAAGGGGTTTCCCGATCCAGCCCCAAAAATTACGACCCGTCCTTTTTCTAAGTGGCGAATGGCGCGACGCCGGATGTAAGGCTCCGCTACTTCCTGCATGGCGATCGCTGTTTGGACTCGTGTCGGTACTCCGATTTGCTCCAAGGAGTCTTGCAAGGTCATCGCATTCATCACCGTTGCAATCATCCCGATGTAGTCGGCTGTCGCCCGATCCATGCCAGCCGAAGCTGCCTTGACACCGCGAAAGATATTGCCGCCACCGACGACAATTGCCATCTGAATGCCACTTGCCACGACATCTGCGACTTCCTGCGCGATTTCCTGAACCACCATTGGATCGATTCCATAGCCCAGGTTGCCCATTAAAGCTTCACCGCTCAGCTTTAGTAAAACCCGCCGATAAGTTATCCCCATGCCCAGACTATTGTCTCACTCAAAATACCTCCACCATAAGATAACAGTAGAGGAGTAAGTTTTGTGATATTATCCGCAAATTCAGTTACTAAAGTGTGGAGAGCCTTGAGACTACGTGTTAAGGACGCCAGTTTATCGGGGTGCCTACCGCCTCAGTTGAGGCGGTTGTAATCGCCGTTTTTCCTTGCAGTAAAGAAGCGATCGCATCCCGTAAATAATGCACCTTCACCGCTGCTGGATCTTGGGAATTATCATCAATCCGTCCCCTGTAGCGGAGTATCCCAGAATTATCTAATAAGAAAACCTCTGGCGTTGTCTGTCCCCCAAAGCAACGAGCGACATCCTGTGTGGTATCTCTCAGATAAGGAAAATTTAGACCGTGAGTTGCTACCAAATTTTGCATATTCTCGAAGCTGTCTTCAGGCGACTGAACCGCATCATTGGCGTTGATGCCAATCAGGGTAAATCCCTGGCTTTGGAACTCGCTTTGAATCTGGATTAGCCGACCCATATAGGACTGCACGTATGGGCAATGATTGCACATAAAAACAACGCCCACAGCTCGATACTTTTCTAAATACCGAGCCAGGTGGTGGACTTGATTATCGATTCCCGGTAATTCAAAATCTGGAGCATAACTACCAATAGGAGTGCCGGTCTTTTCCATTACACTCATTTACTTATCCCTGGGTAATTACAACAAAGTACGAGGGGGCTACAGTCGTAAAGAACAAAGCAATTACGGTTTCTATTTGCCTTGGAGGAACGCCTGATAACCGATTAGTTTGTAGACTAATTTTGCAGCAGTAAATTCTGATACTACGGAATCTACAATCGGTGCCAATTCCATGACATCACAACCAATCACTTCGTGATTTTGAAACACTTGCCGCAAAAAAGAGAGTAGGGAGTACCAATTTAATCCACCGGGTTCTGGGGTGCCGACACCAGGTATCAGGGTGGGGTCAATCCCGTCGAGGTCAATGGTGAGGAAAACGCGTCTGGTGGGGATACTTGCGATCGCCCTTTCCATCCAATCCGGTTGCGTTGCAATTTCTCTCGCCCGGAACACCGTCAAATTTTTCTCTTTGATCAAGTCAGCTTCTTCTTTGCAAATGGCGCGGATGCCGATTTGCACAGTTGGCAATCCCATTTCCACAATCCGCCGCATCACGCAACCATGGTTGTGAATCGAGCCTTCGTACTCATAGCGCAAATCGCCGTGAGCATCTATTTGCACGACCGTAAAGGGTTCATCGGGGTAAGCTTTTTGGTATGCCTCTACAAGACCAGTTGTAATACTGTGTTCGCCACCCAGACCAATCACAAACTTGCCGTCAGCTATCATCTGAGATACCGTTTCGCGGGTAACTTGCAGCATTTCCTCAGATGAAACTGAACGACCGTTGCGGGTGTCTGCAATCGATTCAGCCGTATAAATTCCAATGTCTTTGCCAGTTTCCCAATCTAGCTCCTCATCATAATATTCCACCTGCCCAGAGGCTTCTAGAATCGCATCTGGCCCATTTTCGCAGCCATTTCGATACGTTGTCGTCGCCTCATAAGGAATCGGCAAAATCACCACTCGCGCGGCATCGTAGGTAGAAGCTAAATCAGGACCAAGGAATGGCAGAACAGAAGTAGGAGTTTGCACCGTAGTCATCACCAACTAAATTTCATGAGGGAGTCACCAATCTAGATACTGACATACTCCCCGCTTTGAGTGCTACGCACAGATGAAAAACTAAGGTTTTGAAATTGGAAATTGAAAATTGGAATTCTCCGTGTCACTTTCCGCTTCTTGTGAGAGTCTTCACCTGTGTACCAGGCTTATCTACACTTGGCATCAGAGTTTTTACGGGATTTTCGATTCAGTTGCTCAAAATTATTGGAATTAGTGTTTTCCAGAGTTGAAGAATTGTAAAATTAGGAAAGCATAAGTCTACCCGTGGCGTTGAGAGCGCATTCAAGGTGCGACGGGATAGAAATCAAAGAGATGTGATCGCTATCTATGCCATGACTCCATCTTCCTCCACCACTCCAAGCGCACCCACCGCTGCCCACATTGTCACGAAAACTTGGACTTGGCAGGGTTTTCCCATCTGCTACCAGACTCAAGGAAACCAAGGGCCAGCGGTTGTGCTGGTACATGGATTTGGGGCATCTTGGGGGCACTGGCGCAAAAACATCCCGGTGCTGGCTCAAAATTGCCGCGTCTATGCCATTGACTTAATTGGCTTTGGCGGTTCTGCGAAACCCACGCCAGGGGGCAAGATTTCCTACACCTTTGAAACTTGGGGACAGCAACTGGCTGATTTTTGCCGCGAGGTGGTGGGCGGTTCCGTTTTTTTAGTCGGAAATTCCATCGGCTGTATTGTGGCAATGCAAGCAGCAGTAGATCATCCAGATATTGTCTTGGGAACTGCCCTCATTAACTGTTCTCTGCGGCTGCTGCACGACCGCAAACGCGCCCAGTTGCCCTGGTATCGCAGCTTTGGGGCACCTATCGTTCAACGACTGCTGGCAGTTAAGTGGATTGGCAAATTCTTCTTTAGCCAACTTGCCAAGCCGAAGGTGGTAAGGAAGGTTCTCCTGCAAGCCTACAAGCATCCGGAAGCGGTGACAGACGAACTGGTGGATATGCTCATGGCACCCGCGTTTGATGAGGGGGCTGTGGACGTTTTTGTAGCCTTTACACGCTATTCTCAAGGGCCGCTGCCGGAAGACCTGCTGCCCCTTTTGCCCTGCCCGACAATCATTCTCTGGGGAACGGAAGATCCTTGGGAACCCATAGAACTGGGGCGAGAGTTTGCCAATTACCCGAAAATTGAGAAGTTTATTCCCATCGAAGGTGTCGGGCATTGTCCCCAGGATGAAGCGCCTGAGTTAGTTAACCCGATTTTGCAGGATTGGATATTGCAGATGTACTCGGACAATCAAGTTTTAGCTGAGAATACTTAGAAGTGCTGGAATTGGGGCATCTATAGCAATTCTCTATTGGATGCAGTACGGTTTAACCCCTCCTCTGCCCCTCCCCGTAAACCTCTCTAGGTTCAATATTCCCCCTCCCCGTTCACGGAGAGGGGTTGGGGGTGAGGTTCCGAGTGTGTATATTGCACCCAACCGAGAACTGCTAAATGCTTCATTTAAAATGAGTCCCGGTTAGCACTCCGCTTAAGCCAGTCTTGACCCAGCTGAATCGTTACATCCGAAACCAGATTGCCGGTGCTTTCAACACGCACTTCCCCGAATCCTAGCGAACGGTAAATGGCTTTGGCACTATTTCCATCTCCCTGTTGAGCCACTACGTGCGTTACCCGCAACGGTTCGGGCCACGGGTCGTCAACGTAGACGTTTCGGTAGCCAGCATTCCTTAGCGTGTTGATTAAAGATTGGACAGCCTTCATATCACCTGTACTATCTTGAATCGCTACCCGGATATAGGCTGGGTCAGTTGCTTCACCACCGTCCAATCCCTGGTCAAAATGCTGCGCCATCATCGTCTGGATGCGGCGGCGATTTGGCACCCAGTAACTTACCTCATGATGCCCACTGCCACTAAAGTCACCCGGTACCATTAACATTTGCACTTGGGAACGGTCGGTCTTGACACCATAGCCAACCAGGGCTAGTAACTCCTCAACCGTTAAGTTGGTGTCAATATGCGACTGAATAACCGAAAGAATCTTCGGCATTCTCGCTAAAGTGGTTGGATTCAGTGCTTGTTCCATCAGTGCCCGCATTACCATTTGCTGCCGCTGAATCCGACCGATGTCGCCATACTTGTCATAGCGGAAGCGCAGCAATTGCAGCACTTGATTGCCATTGAGATGTTGTTTTCCTGCTTTCAGGTTGATGTACAGGTGCTGGCTATCATCTCGATATTTCATATCCCTGGGGACATAGACGGTAACGCCACCCAAGGCGTCCACCAGCTTTTCTACCCCCTGAACGTTAATTCGGATGTAGCGATCGATTCCCACGCCGCTGAGGAGTTCGCTGGTTGCCTTAGCACTGAGGGCTGGCCCCCCCTCAAGATTCGCTGCATTAATCTTGGTAACGCCGACGCCCTCCACAAAGGTGCGGGTATCCCGTGGGATTGATAAAGCCGCGATTTTTTGCGCCTCCGGGTCAAACCGCAGCAAGAGCATGGTATCTGATAGACCCTCGAAGGAGTTTACCAGGGCGTGGTATCCCAGATTTTTCGTTTCAGGAGGAGGGTTATCCAGGTCGGAGGAGATGACCTTGATTCCCATGACTAAGATATTTACCGGGCGGGTCAGTTCTGGCAATCGCATACTGGTGCGGGAAATGCGATCGCCATCAAACACCGCAGCTTCTTCCGGACTTAGCTGGCTTTGCAGCAAAGGCGTACTGGAAAAAGACACGGCTAACAAAGCTCCCGCAGTTGCTGACAGCATTGCCACCCCAGTCAAGCCCAACCCAAGCCAAAGCCAGTTCACCTGGTTTCGTTTTTGAACAGGCCTTTTCTTGATGGGTTGATTGGATGTTTGCCCCCACGGGCGTTTTTCAGGAATTTTTCGGGCTGACACTGGCTTCCTCACACACGCAAAAAAGATAACACGAATTTGTGTTCAAGGTAGGGGCGCGGAATCTGGCAATCTGGAGCTGGGACGTTTATTTCTAACAAAATCCGTCCTTAAGAAGGATTGCACTAGAACACTCATAGCAGTTTTTCTACCGATTTACTGCAAAATCAGGCAAACACTGGCAAGAGTTTAACCTCATTTCGATAGAGATGCGTAGGCTAGAGGGAGAACCAGCTATCAAGTGCATAGGCAGAATCTTCATTCAACCTTCCCCATTCCTTACTTTTGTTCAAGGAAAGCATCCGGATACAAATGGGTTGCACTGGTAACTCCGGTTGCTTTCTTTAAAAAAATACTGTGCGCCTACAACCTCTCTTGCCTCGTCCCAAGCTGAGGCGAACCAATACACGCTCGTTTAGGACAAGTGTTTGCGAACGGCTCCCTCCGCAAGCCCGCTAACACCCGGAATACGTACAGACTTCCGTTGCCACAGACGCACCATCAACCATAAGCTGACCAAAAAATAACCCGATGTCAATAGACCATTGATAAATAACAAGCGTAGGGTTAACGTTTCTGAAGCTTGTGCAACTCCAGCCCCCAATAAACCATATGCCAACAGCCAACCGAGAGCCAGCGTCACCGACAGCCTACTCACGGTTTGTTGTTGCCGGTCGCTATCACGTCGGTATAACGTCCAGAGGGCTGGGAAAAAGCCAACTACAGGAATCAAATAGATAAACAGTTGGTAAAGTGGGGTTTCCAACCTGTCCCTCTTGATGTCTTGATTTTCAAACGGGTCAATGTCTTTCATTTTGGTTCCACAATAGACCCCATAAATAGAACGGTTCCAGTTTGATTATCCCGAATACAAGCGAAAAACGGGCGGTTAACAATCATCTCGAAGGGTTCCTCTGGCATCGGTGCAGATGTTGTCATTACTCCGACGACCGTGACTGCGGCTGCTTCGGTTCCTGCTTCGTTCACTTCCACAAAGGTTTTGTGCTTGACTTGATTAAGCTGGAGTGGGATAGAACTCATCTGAGTAAAATTAGCATTTGAGTCGAAAGCTACTTCCATACCCAGTGCTTTGAGAGCGTCGTTGAGTTCTATGTCGTAGTCCATTTTGAAGCGAGGCATCTGGATAAATCCCGGTTTCGTTTTGAATTGGGTCATCCATTCCTCCCATTTTTCAGTATTTAGCTGCTGGTAAAAATCTGTAAGTTTAAAATTTTCTTTTGGGAGAAACACATACAAACTAAGTTTTCCTTTCCCGTAGGGTAAGCTAATAGCTTGAAACTGGTCGTTTTCGTAGTATTTATATTTATCCCTTTGAGACATCATTGGGTGTTGTTTCTGAGTTCCATCGGAAAGGTAGAACGGTTCAGTTGTTGTTTGCTTCTGGTCAAATTTCTTTTTCCAAGTCCCTTTGAAGTAAAGAGCGTTGATCAAAAATAACACTTGATCGGGTGGAATTTCGTTGACGATTGAATTGATTTTACCGCGAGTATTTTGTTTTACCCAGTTATTAATGTCAGATATAGCGCTGGGTTTTCTAAAGTCTAGTTCTGCAATTTGCGCCTGATAAAATTGGCGATTTTTTTGAAGAAAATCTGGGTTAAAAGAGACGCCTTTCTTTGCCCAAAGAGAGTTGGCAATGGTGAGCTGCACTTGGGGGTCTGGATTTTCTAAGAGCGCTTTCAAGGCGTCATTGGATTGATTGACTTCTTGTAGGCTTAATCCTTGCAATTCCAAGGTTTTTGCCATTGCTTGTTGAGTATCGCCGCTAGCACCGTTGTAGGTCATCGAGAGTGCGATCGCTACACTAGAAGGCGAGACAAAAATATTCTTGCCGCTGTCCTCTTTTAAAATTTCCTTGAAGAGTTTGAACCCAAATTTTGTATTCGCCGCAACCAGTCTCGAATCCACGGTTTTCTTCTGGCGCTGACTGATGGTAGGAGAGGTTCCAGGCTGCCTGGGTTCGCCCATTGCAGCCTGCGGATTTTTGACCATCGACCATCCCAGTAAACCGAATAGGATGATACTGACTGATGCGATCGCTACCATTAAACTGAACATTGGTCGCTTCATATAGCTGTTTATATTGCCGTAACATTTCTTTTCTAGAATGACGGCTAACAGCCAGGGACGTTCCACTGGTTACGGTTTTGGCAACTGATACCAATTTACTATTTTGATGTCACATTTGCGATCGCCCCAACCCCCCTTCAAAAGGGGGGCAATAGACGTATTTGTGGCAGACATAAAGTGAAATGGTATGAACTGGATCGAAGAAGGTTTAAGGAGCGTGTCTATAGAAGGCGCGATATTTTGTTAAACGCACCCCTATATTCTTCAATCTCAAATCGCGATTTTATGTTTAATTTTTCCCTTTGAGTAGCTCTTTCGCCGGTACCGTCCACCAAGCTAAGGCATAGGCTTGAGTATTTTCATTGAATTTCTGACGATATTGGACGCGAATTTTGTAGCGACCCGTGGCAGGAATTTCCTGAAAAATGTGTTCTACACTATCAACATCGCTTTCCGAAGACCAGATACTCTTGCTGATATCATTATCTTCGGCTCGCATCAGGTAGATATCGAGATTGTTTAAGCCGCGATCGCTAAAACTCTCCCCGACATCAAACTGCTTGTTGTTATTTTGATCTTGTAACTCCACGCGCCTATCCCAGGCAAGCGTAATCGAGGCAAAACTCCCTTGCTGCAATGGTTGGTTCAAGACATAATCCTGAAATGCAGAGTCCTTCACTGTGCGGTAATCCCAGCCGACCAAGGGCACAGGCTTTTCAGAGTTCCACTGACCGGGACTAAATTGCTGGTAAGCCCGAAAAGTATTCATCTGTCCGGTACCCATTTGGAAGTCTAATGGGATTTTCCGGTCTTTGTAAGCATCGGAGGCTAACCAGTCGCGGTTATCTTTAGTCAAAATTGTGCGACTCATCGCTTGGCGCAGTCCATCGCCAGTGTCTTTGATTTTTTCTGCGGAGTTCAGCAGCACAGCTTTCATAACTTCATGACGACGGGCGTCTGGAGTCCAGTTGGGCTGTTGTGTTCGCAGTTGGCGATCGCTATATTCTTGTAATAACGCGACAGATGCGGTGACATGGGGAGCCGCAAAACTCGTTCCCGTAACCCGACTTTCCTTACCCTTAATATCTAATACCTCGATCTGGCTACCGGGTGCCACCAAACTAATCGAGCGACGGGGGCCAACATTAATTTCCCGGTCAAGCAGACGCTTCGCAATCCCGATAGGCGCAGCGCTCAAGTTGGCAAAATCTACTTTCGTAAAAATTCCCTCGCGGCGCGTTGTATAAGCAACATTGACGCCATTATAGTTATCGGTGGGAATCGGAATCCCCCCAGTCCCTTGATTCCCCGCTACTACATAAAGCGAGTCGTGGACGCGAGCCGACCAGTCAATACACTGGGTTAGTAGAGCGTTGCCATCCAGAATCGGGTTCGGTCGAGAATCTCGCTCCAGAGACTCTCCAAAACTAAAGTTAATTGCCCGAACATCGCCCCCATTTTGCATTGCCACATACTGCGTGGATAAGCACTCTTCCGGTTGACCTGTTTTTTGCGGTGCGCCTACAGCTGAAGCATACAGTCGTGCCTGCGGTGCCACTCCGGGGAAACCTTTATCCGAGCTAATCATCACGCTTGCTACCATTGCTGCGTGCCCATCAACATTACTATCAGCTTTGGCTGGGGCATCTCGATAAAAGACTCGGATCAAGGAGAAGGCTCGATTCCGGGAAACCGCTTTATCCAAACCAAATTGTCCCGGTCTTCCAATCTCCACTTGACCGATAGCAATCTTACGACCCAATAAGTTATAAGGAGCAGCGTGTAGCCTTTGGGCATCAATGCCCGCTTCTCCTAGTGATGAGGTTTCGTTAGCCAGAGAGGAAGGAGCGGTTAACGCGGTAATTCCCAGCCCCCAAACAAGCCATGTTAGTTTTTTAAAAATCTGCTGGTGAGCCACGCAAGCTTCTCCACTGAAGTTTTGAAGGTTGAAGGTTGAAGGTTGAAAATCTTAGTTTCAAGGTTGAAGGTTAGAGATTGAAGGTTAAATTCACACTTCATCGTTCATACTTCATACTTTTTTAAGGCTTGCCACGTCTTTTGTTAAACTGAATACCAGACGAGGACGCAAGAGAGTATAAATAACCATGACCCAAACGCCATCCCAGAAGCCGATTGTTATCGCTCCATCAATCCTATCAGCTGACTTCAGTCGATTGGGAGAGGAAATTCAGGCGGTTGATGCCGCCGGTGCAGATTGGATTCACGTTGATGTGATGGATGGTCGCTTTGTCCCGAATATTACAATTGGCCCGCTGATTGTAGAAGCGATTCGTCCGGTTACCCAAAAGCCGCTGGATGTCCACTTGATGATTGTGGAACCAGAAAAGTATGTGGCAGATTTTGCGAAGGCGGGGGCAGATCATATCTACGTTCATGCGGAACACAACGCTTCACCGCATCTGCACCGGACTCTAGGACAAATCAAGGAACTGGGTAAAAAGGCGGGTGTCGTTCTCAATCCTTCTACTCCTTTGGATTTGATTGAGTATGTGCTGGAGATTTGCGATCTGGTATTAATTATGAGCGTTAACCCCGGTTTCGGCGGTCAAAGTTTTATCCCAGAGATGGTGCCGAAAATCCGGAAGTTGCGTCAAATGTGCGATGAACGCGGTCTTGACCCTTGGATTGAAGTGGATGGCGGACTAAAAGTAGATAATACCTGGCAGGTTTTAGAAGCGGGAGCGAATGCAATTGTTGCTGGTTCTGCTGTGTTTAAGGCGAAGGATTATGCACAGGCAATTGAAGGAATTCGCAATAGTAAGCGTCCTTCACCAGAATTAGCGACTGTGTAAAAATAATTTAATAATTTGCCTGTAGAGACGCGATGAATAGCATCTCTACTAAATGAAAAAAGCCTGCGATCGCAGGCTTTTTTTGTTGTTAGCTGGAGAATGCGATCGCATTCTCCCCCTGTATGCCAAAAGTATCTTGTAAGTTAAGACAGAGATGATGACAATCAATCCCCGCCCATCGTAATTTTAGGTGAAGCTAATGCCACGCAGTGAAGACGAGTTACCGGATTTAAAGGCTGCGGTCGAGAACCTTACAGAACAGATTAGTAATCCCCAAACCTTTGTAGTTTCGGTAAAAAGGGACAGTACCGACATCAAGGAGTTCCACACCAAAATGGCTCATGTGGCTGATGCGCTTGAGAGTCGGTTGGGTGAGATGGAAATCAACATTATAGGTGCAGCCCGTGACGAAATGGGTGATTGGGCTAATAGGCTTGAGAGTCGGCTGGATAATATGGAAAAAAATATCATCCGCGAGATCGGCGATCTGCGTACCACAATAACAGAAGTAAATGACAAACTTGATGAACTTATTGCCAAGTTAGACAAATCGCTGGAGCCTGCCAAGTTAGACAAATCGCTGGAGCCGCATCAATCTTGGCGATGCGTACAGATGCTCAGTCATTCCGATGTTTGGTCTGTCGCCTTTAGCGCAGATGGGCAGCTACTTGCTAGTGGCAGTAGAGACAACACTATCAAACTGTGGCATCCGGGTACAGGCGAAGAAATCCGCATTCTCACTGGTCATTCTGACCGGGTTATATCCGTCGCCTTTAGCCCAGATGGGCAGCTACTTGCTAGTGGCAGTTGGGACGAGACTATCAAACTGTGGCATCCGGGTACGGGCGAAGAAATCCGCACTCTCACTGACTTGGTTTTGAATTCCATTGCCTTTAGCCCCGATGGGCAGCTACTTGCTAGTGACGGTTTGGACGAGACTATCAAACTGTGGCATCCGGGTACGGGCGAAGAAATCTGCACTCTCACTGGTCATTCGGTTAGTTCCGTCGCCTTTAGCCCAGATGGACAGCTACTTGCTAGTGGCAGTGGAGACAACACTATCAAACTGTGGCAACCGAGTACGGGCGAAGAAATGCGCACTCTCACTGGTCATTCCGACGGCGTTTATTCCGTCGCCTTTAGCCCAGATGGACAGCTACTTGCTAGTGGCAGTGGAGACAACACTATCAAACTGTGGCAACCGAGTACGGGCGAAGAAATCCGCACTCTCACTGGTCATTCCGACGGCGTTTATTCCGTCGCCTTTAGCCCAGATGGGCAGCTACTTGCTAGTGGCAGTGGAGACAACACTATCAAACTGTGGCATCCGGGTACAGGCGAAGAAATCCGCATTCTCACTGGTCATTCTGGCTTGGTTAGTTCCGTCGCCTTTAGCCCAGATGGGCAGCTACTTGCTAGTAGCAGTGATGACGAGACTATCAAGATTTGGCAGCGGGATTGAGGCAGGTAAAAGAAATAGAAAAGAGTTTGTTTTGATTTAGTGTGACATGAAAGGGAAAGTGCATTATGCGTAAATAAATTGTAGAGAGGTTGGCAGCACTCTTTTCAATGAAAATCAGCCCAAAAAACCGAACATCTCAGTTAGTCACTACCTAACTAACATCTAGTAAACACATTGAATTTCTTAAAGTATTAAGTTTTTAACCCGAAAAAGGCGCTCCAGTTAAATTGGAGCGCCTTTTTTGTCTATTACTCTCTAACAGTAACGGGTTTTAGTGTCTGCGACCACCCAGCCACTTAGCTGCCATGATGCCAAATACAGCGGCGACTACTGGATTGCTCAGAAACTTCATGATCGCTGGTTTGTCAGCTAATACATCTTGGAAGATGTCAGGATGAGTGTGATAGGTGAAGGTAGCCAATTTGCTAACATCATCCGCACTCATGCGGTTGGGATGATGGGTGGAGAGACTTAATTGTTGTTCCAATTGGCGGTCGTTGAGTCCTCTTTCCTTTAACCGCTTGAAGAACTCCCGTGCTACATCATCCCGTTCGCTGGGTTGAATTTGCGCGATCGCTTTTTGCAGTTCTGGTTCCATCTGGCTGACAGGAATGCTGTCTGGATGTAGAGACTTCCCAAACAGTTGACGGCGTTCGTCTCTAGAGGAACGTTGAGCAAAGTCATCAAAATTTTGATAGTCGCTGCTAGGATCGCTTGGAGCATCCTGCATCATTTCGGAGTCACCACCAGCCAAATCATTCATGATTTGACGCTTATATTGTTCGCTGCTGGTCATTTTCTTATCTCCTGATTCAAAAGCTGAAAGAAAAAATCGTAAATTTTGGGTAGAGAGGGGATTCACCCTATCTCTACAAATGCACCTTCTAAAGTAGTTAAAGCTAGATGAGTTGCCCCAGCTTTCACCGATTTCCCCTTAGTTAAACTAAGCGCCCTGATATTGAATTTGTTTTGACTGCTCATCATATTTGGCTGTCAAAATCAGTTTTTTATCTGGCGCATACATCAAAATGGTTAAATCTTGGTTGGGAAAATTCTTGTGGAATCCTTGAGCTAAAGAGCTTGCTAAACTTTTAACTTCGTTAGGACGAACTTGGGGCGTAATCACAACTCCCAATTTGTTGTTATCACGGACGTAGGCATCCTTGACTAATCCTTTCGCTGTCTGGACTACCCAGTTACCAAATTCTTGACCGGCGGCAGTGCTACCGCGTTCCAACTGTTGATATGCGACAATGCTGTTAGCACCGCTACTCGTACCCGGTAGAGCTTTCGGTTGAGTTGCTTGGCTGGCTCCACTACAAGCTGTAGCTGTAGAGAGGAACAGAACCAAGACTAAAGCCGTAAAAATTTTCCGAAATTGCTGAAGAAAATTCACCTCAGTCTCCTATTAAACTTGTCTTTACAAGACAGAATCAGGGTGTTGCCTGTCTGTGGTATTGGCTGCATTAAATAAGGGAGAAGGTCTAGATGAATCTTTTCAGTAGCTAGACCTCCAAAGTCAAGTATTAGGCGTTATCAACCAAATCTTTTGCCTTATCTTTCACATCTTCTTTGGTGTGACTTACTTGGGCTTCAGCTTGCTTGGCTTTTCCTTCAGCTTTATCTTCTGGATCGCCAGTTATATTGCCGAGCGCTTCTTGGGCTTTGCCTTCGATATTTTTGCCGGTTGCTTTAGCTCTATCTTCAACGCTCATTTTTTTCTCCTAATCTTTCAAACAGTTTTTATTTTAGAAGATGCGTTAAATTTACTTTATTGCCGCAGTCTTCTTTTGCTTCTATGTATTCAATGTATCTAGTTTTGTTTACATAGCCTTCTGCCCCCAGACAGAAAAAATGGGGATCGCTATTATTACTCTTTACCTATGCTCAAAGAATGAGCATTTCCTACGGCTAAAGGTAGATGATAATTTAAAAAACTTCTTAATTTTTACAATAGGAAATCTTGTCACGGCTAAAAACGTGGGATTATTATCCCATTCATAAGTTCCCTTCAACAGCTCTCTCGAACCTTTGCAGTAAAAGCGCCCCTGCGCTAGAAACAAGCAGCTTCCCAAAGTTGCAGAGGGAGTGCTAATCAAGTAAATGGGGAGAAGTAATTTAGTCCCAAGTGCAACTAAAATGCGATCGCTAAAAACTTGGATGACACAATCTCATTTGCAAGCAATGTTGAAGCCGATAAACGAATCAGCGATCGCTTTACCGCTTGAATACAAAAAATAAGAATTGTCAATATTTATTAAAATAATTATGCTGTTGGCGATGAACGTGCATGGCAGTGACAAGTTAGGATTTATTTCTGGCGATCGCTTAGATGAGCAAGGCATAGAAGAGGGCAAATGGCTAGGATGAGAGAGAAGAGAGATGTGGTAATCTGCCGACCAAGCTCCAGGCACGAAAAACAATTTTCTTAAAGCTTCTTAAAACTGTATGACGCAATTTTGTCTGCAAGCTCCCTTTCAACCGACGGGCGATCAGCCGAATGCGATCGCGCAACTCACGAAAGGCGTAAAAAAAGGCGATCGCTTTCAAACCCTACTGGGAGCGACGGGAA
The DNA here is from genome assembly GCF_039961855.1 of Trichocoleus sp. Lan. NCBI lineage: Bacteria > Bacillati > Cyanobacteriota > Cyanophyceae > Leptolyngbyales > Trichocoleusaceae > Trichocoleus > Trichocoleus sp. Lan. The sequence continues at coordinate 126,719 of NZ_JAMPKA010000015.1, forward strand.
CGGGCAAGACATTCTCAGTAGCAGCCGTTATTGAGAATGTCGGCAGACCCACGCTGGTATTGGCGCACAACAAAACGCTCGCTGCTCAATTGTGTAACGAATTGCGGGAGTTCTTTCCCCCAAATGCGGTGGAGTATTTCGTCAGTTACTACGACTACTATCAGCCAGAAGCGTATATTCCCGTCACCGACACATATATCGAGAAAAGTGCTGCAATTAACGACGAAATTGATATGTTGCGACACTCCGCCACGCGATCGCTTTTTGAGCGGCGCGATGTCATTGTCGTGGCTTCCATTAGCTGTATTTATGGTTTGGGAATTCCCTCGGAATATCTCAAAGCCGCGATTCCCTTAAAGATGGGGCGAGAAGTGAATCAACGCGAGTTGTTACGAGATTTAGCTTCCGTGCAGTATAGCCGCAACGATGTAGAAATGGGGCGAGGAAAGTTCCGAGTTCGGGGCGATGTGCTAGAAATTGGCCCTGCTTACGAAGATCGGATTATTCGCGTAGAATTTTTTGGAGATGAAATTGACGCCATTCGCTACGTTGACCCCGTAACCGGCGAAATTCTTCAGAGTATGGACGCCGTGAATGTGTACCCAGCGCGTCACTTTGTCACCCCAGAAGATCGGCTAGAAGCCGCTTGTAATGACATTGAACAGGAACTCAAAGATCGGCTGGAAGAATTAGAAAAAGCTGGGAAATTACTAGAGGCGCAACGACTCGATCAGCGCACTCGCTACGATTTGGAAATGTTGCGGGAAGTCGGATATTGCAACGGCGTTGAGAACTACTCCCGACATCTAGCAGGACGGCGTGCGGGAGAACCTCCAGAGTCTCTGATTGATTATTTTCCTAAAGATTGGCTATTGGTGGTGGATGAATCTCACGTCAGCGTCCCGCAAATTCGGGGGATGTACAATGGCGACCAAGCACGAAAAAAAGTGCTGATCGAGCATGGTTTTCGCCTCCCCAGTGCTGCTGATAACCGTCCTCTGAAGTCAGAGGAGTTCTGGGAGAAGGTGAATCAGTGTATTTTTGTTTCTGCAACTCCCGGTAACTGGGAGATAGAACAGTCAGAGGATCGAATTGTACAACAGGTAATCCGTCCGACTGGCGTACTCGATCCAGAAATTTTTGTGCGTCCCACGGAAGGACAAATTGACGACTTGTTAGGTGAGATTAAAGACAGGATTGACAAGCGAGAACGGGTGCTAGTTACTACCTTAACTAAGCGCATGGCGGAGGATTTGACAGAATATTTACAAGAACGAGGAATTCGAGTCCGCTATCTGCACTCAGAGATTAACTCGATTGAGCGAATTGAAATCTTGCAAGAGTTGCGCGAGGGCAATTTCGATGTGCTAATTGGGGTTAACTTGCTGCGAGAAGGGTTGGATTTGCCGGAAGTTTCTCTGGTGGCAATTTTGGATGCAGATAAAGAAGGTTTCTTACGCGCAGAGCGATCGCTCATTCAAACCATTGGTCGCGCCGCTCGTCACATCCGGGGACAAGCCATCCTCTATGCTGATAATCTCACCGATAGCATGATCAAAGCGATCGACGAAACCGACCGACGGCGGGGGATTCAGATGGCATATAACAAAATGCACAACATTACACCCCAGCCGATTATCAAAAAAGTCAATAACTCAATTTTGGCTTACCTAGATGTTTCGCGGCGGCTGAATTCTCAACAGTTGGAAGAAATTTACGAACAGGCGGACGATTTGCCTTTAGAGAATATTCCAGAGTTGATTACCCAACTGGAAGCGCAAATGAAGGAAGCAGCAAAGAATTTGCAGTTTGAAGAGGCTGCAAAATACCGCGATCGCATTAAGCATCTACGAGACAAATTACTCGGTCATTAAAAACGCTTAAGCGCCTCTCTTTTCTTACTTTGCGTCCTTCGCGTCTAAGCGCTTCGCGCAGGCTTCGCCAACGGGGTTCAAAAATTCAACAGCGATCGCACTTTGACTGGAAAAACAGGGTGAAGAGCGATCGCAGCCATACACCAATCAGCCATCTGAAAGCCAAGTTGAGCAATCTTCATAATTGAGTTCACCGACTCAGGCATCACCCGTGCAGCCTATGAACGCCATCACCAACGGCGTTGGCTTAGGATGGCTGATTGATCCAAAGACGAAGCAGGTAGAAATTTACCGTGTAGGGCAAGATGTAGAGGTGATGGAGTTTCCTTTAACTCTATCTGGCGAGGATGTGCTACCTGGATTTGAGTTGGATTTGGATGAGGTATGGTGAAAGCTGATTTTTGGTAAGCGATCGCATTCGGGTTGGATGCGATTCACTGCTAGAACATTGCTACACAGATGCCAATTCTCGATACGATCGGCACCACCTCATTAGTTCCGCATATTCCGGAAGGGCGCTAGATAAGGCATACCAAGGATTTCTGGAAAATTTAGCAAGCGCAATTTTTTGTCATCCCAGCTAATCCCCTCATCCAGAAATCATGCTCTCAAGGAAAATAAACCTTACCCTAAATTTCTACCTTTTGATTGTGGTGAATGGTACTGGCGATATCCGTACAATGTTGGCGAGCGCTGTCTGAAACTTCACTACCGTCAATGCAGTTAAACTTTATAAGAGGCGACTCTTACTTTGTCGTGCCCGTCTCATAACCCCAACGTTCAGGGTGCCACGAGAAAACCTAGCGTCCCTGGCGGCTCGTGGAGCGTCAATCTGGCTTTGAATCGTCAAATGTCGATTTTTCTCCGGCATCTACCCACAGCCGAGTCATCTCCCCGCGTCATCAGCGGCTGACGACGATCTTCCAGATTAGGCAGTGCTGAAACCAGAAAAACTAAATTTGCATCTGCATCTTCGATCTTGTTTGCAAAGGGCAGAGCTTCTCGATAATGTTAGCAATTCGCGCAGTCCTAATTATGTTCGTGGGGTTGCGATTTCAACCAGTACTTCTGGGCATACTAAGAGTATAGAAGAGCATCATTAAGCTTAGGAATGTAACATATGCTTAATTACGATCGCGTATCTGAAAAAACTGCTCTGAAACCGATGTCTGTTGATTTTACTGTAGCCATTCCGACTTATAACGGGGAAGACCGTTTACCTGATGTCTTAGAGCGACTGCGATCGCAAATTCATACCGAGCAATTTGTCTGGGAAGTTTTAGTTGTTGATAATAACAGCTCAGACAACACCGCCAAAGTTGTTCGAGAATACCAAGCAAACTGGCCTTTCGCTTATCCTTTAAGATATTGTTTTGAACCCCAACAAGGACTTGCCTTTTCCCGTCAACGTGCAGTCCAAGAAGCCAGAGGTAAGTTGATTGGATTTCTTGATGACGATAATTTACCAACATCTACGTGGGTTTCGGCAGCATACACATTTGGGCAAAATCATCCGAAAGTTGGCGGTTATGGGAGCCGCATTTATGGTGACTTGCAAGGGACTCCTCCCAAAAATTTTGAAGAAATCGCTTGTCTGCTCGCTATTGCAGACAGGGGAACAAATGCTCTATGCTACGAACCCCACAAAAAGGTTCTACCACCTGGAGCTGGATTAGTTGTGCGTCGCCAAGTCTGGCTGGAAAGCGTGCCGAAAAATTTTATTCTTCACGGGCGAATTGGCGACAATATGCTGGCAGGAGAAGATTTAGAAGCGCTATTACATATTCAACAAGCTGGATGGGAAATTTGGTACAACCCTGAAATGTGTATTTACCATCGAATTCCCCACTGGCGCTTAGAGAAAGACTATTTAATCAAATTATGTCGCGGCATTGGTTTGAGCCGCCATCGGACTCGGATGCTAAGTTTCAAACCTTGGCAGCGACCCGCCGTTTTTTTTATGTATATGGTTAACGATTTACGTAAAATATTATTTCATCTCATCAAGTATAAATTTTCCTTGAAAGATGATATTGTAGCTGCTTGCCAAATGGAGCTTTTTACTAATAGCCTGATTAGCCCTTTTTATATTTGGAAAACCCGACTACGTACTTATAACATAAAAATTGATTAAATTCTGTGTAGAGAATTTGCCGTTTATATTGTAAATATTCTCAATATAAAAGCTTTACTTTCTCTTCATACAGGGAGTATTCGTCTCGCTTAAACTGGTCTTTAGCTGGCTCAACAGTGAGAACTTTATGGAAGCGATCGCTCTAAAGGCCTAAGCTTTTCTTCCAATCAGTGCTGTTGATACCTCAAAAGGCATTCTCGTTGGCGATTCAAAAACCCTAGGAACTATCGGTAACTTTAATTCTCATACCGTATGAACAATATTACGACAGCAATTCCCTTTGTGGATCTTCAACTCCAACACCAGCCTCTTCAAACACAGATCGAGGAGGCAGTGCGGGGTACGATTCAACGAGGAGATTTTATATTAGGTCAGGCTGTAGCTGACTTTGAGGCGGCGTTTGCCAGTGCCTGTGGTGTGGCTTATGGCATTGGAGTCGCTTCGGGAACAGATGCGCTAGCGCTCGGATTAGAAGCCTGTGGTATTGGTGCTGGGGATGAGGTCATTTTACCCACCAATACCTTCATCGCCACTCTGATCGGCGTTGTCCACGCTGGTGCCACACCGATTTTAGTCGATTGCGATCCTCAAACTGCGCTAATTGACTTTACAGCCGCTGAAAAAGCAGTCACAGCCAAAACCAAAGCGATCGTTCCAGTGCATCTGTATGGGCAAATGGTTTCGCCCCGTCAACTTTTGGACTTTGCCAGCACCCACAACCTGATTGTATTTGAAGACGCGGCTCAGGCTCACCTAGCACAGCGAGAAGGTTATCGTGCCGGTTCTATTGGTAAAGCAGCAGCTTTTAGCTTTTATCCCAGTAAAAATTTGGGTGCCATAGGAGATGGAGGCATGGTCATCACCAATGATGAAGCAGTAGCGAAGAAAATGCGATCGCTCCGCAATTACGGGTGTTCCCGTAAGTATTACCACACCGAACCCGGTACCAATAGCCGACTTGATACCCTGCAAGCCGCTGTCCTCAACATCAAACTCCCTCATCTTGCCGACTGGAACCACTCACGTAACCAAGCAGCCCAGCAGTACGACGCCTTATTGAAGCCGCTGGCAAACTCTGGAATTTTCCCCATCCAAAACCAAAGTGGCAACGGTCACATTTATCACCTTTATGTTGTTCGTGTCACTGAAGCTTGTCCCCTCGACCGGCAGACGATTCAAGACAAACTAGCGGCTGTTGGTATTCAAACCGGCATCCACTACCCCATTCCCTGTCATCTTCAACCCGCCTTCGAGAATCTCGGCTATCAAGCCGGAGACTTCCCCCAAGCCGAAGCTCTAGCACTGGAAATTTTATCCTTACCGATGTATCCAGGCTTAAGCGATACCCAAGTCCATCAGGTCATTGATACTTTGCAAACCTTGTGTGTGAGAACCTGATGAATTTTCAATGTAAAAAACGCTAAGAATAATGATTCTAACTTTGCGCTTAGCTTTAAAAAAGCTTAGAAAATTAAGGTCAAACTATGCATTTTGAGCGAAAGATTCCGATTGCCATTGAGCGTTACTTGCTAGAAGGAACCATTGTTGCTTTGCTGGTGATTCTGTATGCTCCACTGTTATGGCACTGGTACGATGGCTGGTTGAACAAAAATATCAGTATTGAACATGAATATTACAGCCACGGTTTAATTGGGTTGCCTTTTGCCGCCTATATAACCTGGTCAAATCGACAACAATGGCGTCAGTTACCAGATACAAGTCATCCACTAGGCGCAGCCTTGCTAGCCTTGGGCGGAGTATTTTATCTCAGCGGCATTACTGACCTGATAAATTTATCCTTTCCTGCTGTATTAGCTGGACTTTGTCTGTGGCTGAAAGGAGTTCCTGGCTTCAAACTTCAAGGCTTTCCTTTGTTACTCGTATTTTTGGCAACGCCGACCCAAATTCCTTACTTACTAGCTCCCTATACCTTGCCCCTCCAGCGATTCATTGCTGCAACAGCTGGTTTCATCCTGACTCAGTTCGGGATGAATGTTACTGTCAACCAGATTTACTTATTCGTAGGCGGACGAATTGTAGAAGTTGCGCCTTTCTGCGCTGGACTTAAGATGTTATTCACCAGTCTTTATGTAACCTTGATGTTGCTTTACTGGACGGGTGCTTGGGCATCTCGTACGAAGACGATTTTGTTAGTCGTCGGTGCAGTAGTCATTAGCGTTACTGGTAATATCGTCCGCAATACGCTGCTAACTTTCTTTCATGGTACTGGCCAAGAAAAAACTTTTGATTGGCTGCACGAAGGCTGGGGCGGTGATGTTTATTCTGCCTGTATGTTGGGGTTAATTGTGCTTCTACTCAATGCGATCGATCGATATATTTCAGATGAGCCTCAGAAGGATGAAGCATGAAACTGCCCAAGAAATTGCAGCGCTTTCAATTTTCTAAAGTCGTCTTACTGAGTTTTCTTGTCGGACTGATGGCAATTGGCGCAGTTCCTAGTTACTTGACAGGACGCTGGTCTTGGGCAAATCCCCCACGAGTGACCAACCTCCAACAACTCAAAAATATACGGCAGGCTGGTCTATCGCTTCCCGGCTGGCAGACTCAACAACAGGATACCGTAACGATTGGCGGTCATAAATGGTCGATTCAGGAACTCCAGCAGGATGAAAAAACCCAGGTAACTTTGCTGCTTTTGCCTCAAGAAGATCGCAAGGCTCAACCAGAGGTTGAGTGGATGGATATTAATGGGTTTAAAGAGTGGCAGACCGATCAAGAGCAGCGGTTGCAGTTTAAGGTTGAAACTCAAGCACAAACGGGAACCCAAAACACTACAGAATCTGGAACTTCTGCTACACGTCCGACATCTTCCGATGTTAAAGCTCGTTTCTTTCGCGGTTGGACTCGGCAGCAGACCTTCGCCGTGCTTCAGTGGTACGCTTGGCCTGGAGGAGGCAATCCGTCTCCTAGTGGTTGGTTCTGGGCGGATCAAATGGCTCAATTGCACCGTCGCCGCTTGCCTTGGGTTGCTGTTAGCATCTTGATACCGATGGAGCCTTTGGCTGAGGTTGACACAGCTCTACCACTGGCTAAATCGCTCGGTCAAACGGTTCAAGCTGCTTTGATGAAAGAGTTATGAGTTGAGAGTGGGAGGAGAAATTTGCTTGACTCGCTTGGATTTGAAGAATGAATTTACTGATAACTACACTCTGTGCAATCTGTGCAACTTTTTGAGAATTGTCACCCTTGATGCAACCCGGTGGAGTTTAGAAGCCAAACGGCTTTCTAACGGGTAGAAGTTTATCGCATCTTGATCCAAGGATGTTGGAAGGGAACCTAAAGCTCCATAAGGGTTTTAGGATTTGCAATCGTGCCAGTCTAAAACATCACGGGATGAATTTCTGGGGAGGAATTTCTGGGGAGGAACTTCAAGACGCGATCGCTTTGTTGTGAATGCAAAGAAAGTTGCACAGTAAGTTATAACTGATAAATTTGATGATCGGTTCCCTAAGGTCTTAGTGAATATACTTATGTCTCGCACTTCTGGAGGCCGGTTCCACCGCTTCGCCGCCTTCTTTCTCTTCACTCTCCACACCACTGTCTACACGTTGCCGAGTAGTGTCCTACTCTGGATGCTACACTCAGGGACTTTTGCTGGTAGAGGGATGAGTCAAGCTTTACCCACCTTACCCAACTCGGTTGCGCCTCCCCTCCCGCCTCCACCTCCTCTCCCTAACACCAACGAGAACATACAATCGCCGGTGGTGATTCCAGCAGCAGCTCCTATCGATCCCACCAGTCCACCACCACCGCTGGGTTATCCACCGCCTCAGCTGTTTGAGGGACAGCCGACCCAGTTTAATAATCGCTACCTGCTGGGAACGGGAGATACGATTTCGGCGTTGGTTGAGCGTTTTCCAGACTTGAGTTTTCAAAGCGTCATTGACGCGGAAGGAAACATCGTGGCACCCCTATTAGGGAAAATATCTGTACTGGGTCTGACTCTGGAAGAAGCCCAGGAAAAAATTCGCTTGGGATTAAACCGCTTTGTCATCGATCCAGCTGTCACTGTAACGCTGGCAGGTCAACGTCCAGCCCAAGTTACTATCAGCGGCGAAGTCGTTAGACCTGGTTTTTACACCCTGGCTCCTGGCGCTCAACTTTCTGCGGCATTGCTAATCGCTGGTGGCAGCACTAATCTCGGAGATCTGCGATCGGTTTTGGTGCGTCGCGCCCGGATCGATGGCTCGACAATTGAGCAACGGGTTGATTTGTTTACGCCGCTGCTAAATGGACAGTCACTCCCCAATCTACGCTTACAAGATGGCGATGCAGTAGTCATCCCGAAGCTAGAAGTTGCCACGGAGCAAAACTACGATCGAGCGCTAGTTTCTCGTTCTACTGTGTCTCAGCAGCAGATCAACATCCGAGTTTTGAGCTACGCTGGTGGGGGAATTGGTAGTATTAGCTTGCCCAACGGTAGTACATTTGTTGATGCTTTAAGCGCGATTGGCCCTAGTCCAGATAATTCTAACCTGCGAAATATCGCCCTGATTCGATTCGATCCCGAACGCGGCAAAGCAGTTACTCAGAAAATAGATGGGAAAGCAGCGCTACTGGGAAACATTGCTCAAAATGTCCCCCTAAGGAACAACGATGTCATTGTGGTGGGTCGTAACTTAGTTGGGAAAATCACTTATGCCTTGAGTACTTTTACTCAACCTTTCCGGGATATTTTGGGATTTCTGCTATTTTTTGACCAACTAAGAGAAAGTGCTACCGATCTGTTTGGTCCGACGACTGATAGTAACAATAACTCTGACTAGAGAAGCTGGTAATAAATGCTGCCTGAAACCAAAAATATCTAAGAAAATAAATGTTAGAAAATATCAAGCCAAAGCAGCAAAATAAGGAAAATATTTAGCGTGAACTTTTGATTTCTACTTGATTTCTACTCCTGATTTCCTCATTAGGCCCTAGGCCCAAATACGACCATGACTCCTCCTATTGTTAAGCGTTATCTGATCGCCCTAGATCAACATAAATGGATTGGATTAGCTGGTTTTACTATCATTGTCGGTGCGTCAGCCGTCATGGGTATACAACCAGCACCAGCTCCTGTTTTCAAGGCCACAGGGGTGCTGGCTTATAACGGGCCGATTGCACCATTTTCAACGACGACGCAAGCGATTCAAAAGCAGGGTCAAGAGCTGAATGAGGATACGCTGCTAGCAGAGAATGTGGTCAAAGCAGCAGCAACGCGCGTGAAAGCAGACACAGCACAAATTGCTAAAAATGCGAAAGTAAAGCTGCCGGAGGAGGACGAACCGAAGGTTATTCAAGTTTCTTACAGCGATAGCGACCCGAAGCGGGCGGGTGCCACCTTGGAAGCGCTAATGCAGGGAATGGTGGAACAGAGCCGTTTGATTAACAGCTCCCGGCTACGGGCGATTATTGACTCTATCAGTGCCCGGTTATCTCCTGCTGAAATGCAACTTAAAGAGGCGCAACAGAGACTAGAGCAGTATATCCGCACAGAGGGACCCGCACTGGTTGCCGCTCAGGATGGGAGGACACTCGGTGCAATTTCTGGCAGCCAAGAACAGCAACGTCAGCTTCAGATGACTTTGGAGGGAATTGACACCCAAATTCGCAGTCTGCAAAACAAGTTGGGTTTGACGGCGGCTGAAGCTTACACGTCTTCTGCCTTGAGTGCTGACCCAATTATTAACAGCTTGCGATCGCAAATTCATCAAACTGAAACCCAGCTGCAAATTCTCAGCCGGGATTTGCGGCAGGAGCATCCTCAAATCATTCAGCTGAAAAAACAGCTAACAGCCTACAACGAACTGCTATCGTCGCGAGCATCGGAGGTGATGGGTGGAGGCGGTGTAGCAGCGCCCTTGCCCCCCAGCCAAATTCGCAGAGACAGCAGCCTTGACCCCACGCGCCAAGGTATGGCAAACACGCTGGTAGCTTTACAAACCCAGCGCGAAACGCTGCAACAGCAACTACAGGCTAGTCGCAAAACCGAGCAGCAACTCCGTGCTGAATATGTAAAAATCCCCAATAAACAGCTGGATCAAGCCCGACTACAACAGCAGGTTCAGCTCAAACAAGGTCTGTACGATAAGATGCAGGTGGCATTAGTAGATGCTAAGGCAGCAGAAGCCGAGACGGTCAGCAGTCTTACCATTGCCCAACCGCCACAAGTTGCCGCTAGCGAGCAGAAGAGCCAAAGCTTACCGATAACGGTAGCAGTAGGAGCTTTGGTCGGGGTATTAGTGGGTGGCGGATTGATTTTCCTGTTAGCGATGCTGGATGGCACGTTCTACACGGTCGAGGAAGTGCGAGCGGCACTACGACAACGGGATGTGCTGGTGCTGGGTGAAGTGCCTTTCGTTGCCCTCCAAGATCCGCAATTGGGCGAAACGCCGGTTCTACTCCAGCAGGATTCTGTTTATCACGAGTATTACGAACGCTTCCGCAGCAATCTGCGGCGAGCCAGCGATCAACCTTTGAAAGTCGTGTTATTGACCAGCACAATTAGCCAAGAGGGTAAGACAGTCAATGCTTATAACCTTGGAATCGCATCGGCTTGTGCTGGCAAGCGCACTCTAGTGATAGAAACTGATTTGCGATCGCCTTCTGAGTCCAAATTCCTGAAAGTCTCTCCCGATCCGGGTGCTAGTCTAGAACCCCTACGGTACTACACTCAGTTAAGTGAGTGTATCCGTTTAGTTCCAGATATTGAGAACCTATACGTGGTGCCTAGTCCCGGCCCGGTACGTAATGCTGCTGCCATTTTAGAATCCAGCGAACTCAGGCGGCTGATCGAAGATGCGCGAGGTCGTTTTGACTTGGTGATTCTCGATACCCCTGCCTTAAGCCGGTGCAACGATGCTCTCCTATTGGAACCCTACGCCGATGGTATCGTGCTGGTGACTCGACCCGGTTTCACCCAGGAGAGTATTTTGGTAGAGGCAGTCGATCAATTGACCGAAGCAGAACTACCACTGGTGGGAGCGCTCATCAATGCGGTAGACACGCCAGTACAGGTTCCCAGCGCGAACAATGAGGACATTGAAGCCGACATAGAAGAAGAAGAATTAGAACCTTCCCCTTCTCGGTCAGAAAAAGTGCCAAATGAGTACATTAAGCGCTAATCATCGCAAATCTGGTTCGGATATCCATCCCAAATGGAAACCGCTAATGACAAAAGGCTAACCGCTCATTGTAGAAAGGTAATGAGCAGTTAGCCATTCGTAAAAAACCAAGCTGTAAAGCGTCTAAAAAAACTAGTTTAGATTCTTGGTTGTAGCACAGGAGAAGAAGTGACTGCTTTTCCTGATTTTCCAAATATGCAGTTCCGCCAAGAACCGCTTGCTAAAAAGTTTGCTGTTCTGGATGATTGTCCGAATTAGAAGAAAACAAACCCAACAGCGGTGCTAAGATTGCCCCGAAAACAAAGCCACCAGCGTGTGCCCAATAGGCAACTCCACCTTGCTCCATACCAATATTCGCAGGCGCATTCAGACTCGCAACACCATAAAAAGCCTGCTGAACAAACCAAAAACCGAGGAAGAAAACAGCAGGAACGCGAATCGTGGTGAAGAAGATCCCCAGAGGAATTAATGTTAGCACTTGTATATTAGGGAATCTGAGAATGTAGGCTCCTAAGACACCCGCGATCGCGCCACTGGCCCCCAAGGAAGGAATGCCAGAGTTCATTGAAAAATACCACTGAGTTAAAGCCGCTAGAATCCCGCAAGTCAGGTAAAAAATTAAGTACCTAACGTGACCCAGCTTGTCTTCAACGTTATTGCCAAAAATCCAGAGGAACAGCATATTACCGGCAAGGTGTAAAAACCCGCCGTGCAAGAATTGCGATGTCACCAGTGTCAGCCACTCCGGTACCGGCTGATTCACGGGTATGCCACTAAAGCTAGCAGATAACTCTCTAGGAACCACAGCGGCAAGGCGAAAAAAACCTTCCAGCTGTTGTGGAGCCAAAGTCAACTCATATATAAAAGCCAAAATATTCGCAGCAATCAGTCCATAAGTGACATACGGAGTGAGGCGTGTAGGATTATCATCACGTAAAGGAACCACAGGCGTCTTTCCTAACTATCCAAGCAAAAGCTGGAAACAACATAACTTAATTTCTTCCTAGCTGTCTTTTCACCTCTGGATAGAGATCCAGTATGAGACGCTCTCGGTGAGAAGGTAGAGGCAATAAATAAACCCCTCTAGGGACATTAGAGGGGTTTAATCATGGTGCATGAAGAAATTATTGTCAGACTACCAGCCCTGTGCAGCCTTTTCCATGACATAGGCAGCAACATCCTCAATTTGTTGTTTATTCAGACGTCCTTTGAAGGCTGGCATAGCATTTTTACCATTCATTACCTGGTTGACAATGGCATCCATCGAGTACATCCCATACTTGTCTAGGGCATCCTTCTTTAAAGTTTTATTAGCCATAATCACGTTACCGCCGCCCACATGGCAAGCAGCGCAGTTAGCGCTGAAAATTTTAGCACCACTGACTGTATCAGCTGCATTGGCTGGGCGAGTCAAGGCAACTGTCAACACCGCAATCGTCAACAGTAAAACCGATAACAGTTTCCTCAACTTGATTCTCCTCTTCTTAACAGGTACAGTCATAAAAAAAAGCCTTGCAGAACTATTCTAAGCTTCTTCAAGGCTTTTTCTATCACCAAAGAGGAGAAGAAATCTTAAACCTCAAGGGTGATTATGATTGAATTGCCAGTCTAAAGGAACGGTTCTATTAACCCTCGACGGTGATTTTACCAACCATCCCAGCGCCTCTGTGAGGTTGACAATAGTACGTATAGGTGCCTGGTGGTGTGTCAGAGGGGAAAGTCGTTTCGTAGGATTCTCCTGGAGAGTTTAGCAACTTGGTGTGAGACAGATCTTTAGCCAGCGCTTTATCTCCGTTTGGCACTCCCTTATCATCAAAAACAGCATTATGGGGAGCTAGTTTATTATTGACAAATTTTACTGTGTCACCCGGCTTGATTGTGAGTTTAGCCGGTTCAAACTTCAACATCCCGGCATCTGTGCCCATTTTAATCGTATAGGTTTCTGCTGATGCAGGAGAAGCTGACAACACAAAGCTAGAGACTACTAGCAGAATTGTGCAAATTAGTAAACCTAAGCTTCGTGGAATTGCCATTCTCAATCTCATCGTTTCCTCCCAAAATTGTCAATTAATTTTGTTTAGTAGTATTTTAGCTTTAACGCTTACATTCTGTAGAAAATTAAAGCATTTTTGCTTTCTATCAATCGGAGGCATTGGCAGATGCATCCTGAATCGGCACGAAGATCAGAAATCATTTGTACCCCATCCCGGTGCTACCTGCGCGGCTCTAACAACAAAGGCTGCTATCGTTTCCACCTCCTGTCGCGGCATCCAACTTTCCGGTACTTGACGACACCAAAAGCTTTCTTCGCTCCCGTCGTAGGTCATCGGCTGTCGAAGGAAAGCCACGATGCTGTTGATGGTGTCGCGGGGTGGAGTGGCACCATTCAAGTCCTTCAGGGACAAAGACACGGCTGGATTTGGCAGGGTAGCACCGCCGACATGACAATTTAGACAGTGTTGTTCAAATAACTGCTTCCCTGCCGAGAAATCTTCCACAGAAAACTGGCGAGTCTGACCTTGCCCATCTAAGTCTAGGGAAATTGGTTCGGTAACTCGCAGGTACTGCCGAACGTAGGAGGCTGCGGCTTGAGCCGGTAAACTGACCATCCAGACGCCCCAGCAGATGCCCAAAATCAAAAATAAACGGCGAAGTGAGAAGAATTGACGCAGCATTGACCGTGTTACAGATTGACAAAATGTAAAAATTATGAGTTATGAATGCATTCAAAATTCATAACTCATAACTCATAATTTTACTTAGCGCACGGCTTTACCGCCTCCCCACTGTTCGCCGAGGATTTTCGGCTGTAGAAGGATATGACCGCCGATCTTAAACAGGTCATCATCTGTGAGATTTCTCATCACCGTATAAATATCGGAACTCTCTATGCTGGGGTGTACTTCAGAGATTGCAGTTTCCCCATCGTAGGTCGTGGGATGATGCATATAATCCACCAGAGCGGCAATGTTGTCGCGCGGTGGGGTTGCCCCAGCCAAATCGTCCGGACCTAGACCGACGTTGAAATCAGTCTTGGTAACGCCCCCAGCATGGCACGAAGCGCAGGCATAGTTAAATAGGCGTTTGCCTTCGGCGACTTGTTTTAGGTTTAATGTCACCTGCTGTCCTCGATCGTTTAATTTTACAGTGCGAACTTCGTCAGTTAGTTCGACTGCCATTACCTGAGTGACAAGCAATCCGAAGGTGAAAATTACAGTGGCTAAAGCCAGACTTATGTATCGCTTAAGCATGGTTCTCCTTAAGAAATTTGGTGCGAGTTTTTGATCCACAACACAGCTGGACTCAATCTTAGTAAGCCGACCCCTAAGTTGCAGGCTTCTCAACCAATCATCTGGACAAAAAGAAGCAAGCCGATTGCCAAAAAGGAAAATCGACTGTTGGGACTCAGGATAGTTGGTCGGGATTAATTTTACCCTCCGTCCGTGCCCGATCCCTGCTTTTGAGACAGAATCTTAGAAATGATGGCCTTGGCATCCTCCAGAGCCAGACGGCTCTGTTGGGTTTTATAGGCGATTCCCAATTGTTCGCACAGCTTGACAACCTCCTCTACTGGGAGGTTATAGTCTGCTGCGATTTCGGCAATGGACAGGTCTGCAAAACCCATGATGATTGAGAGAGATTGAACCGCTCTAATATCAATATCATCCCACTCTTGCGGTCGCTTTCCCTTCCCTGTCTAGTTGCTTGGGATCAATCTAGAAACTGGACGCTCGGAGTCGATCGTTTCTGACAGGGGAACGGGGGGCGGTGCAGGGGGGAGAAATTGGTGTAGCCGAATGAGTTGGGCTAGAGTTTTCTTTAACTGAGTGCGGGGCACAATAGCATCTACAAAACCGTGCTGGAGCAAATACTCAGAAGTTTGAAAATCATCGGGGAGCTTTTCTCGCAAGGTTTGTTCGATCACGCGACGCCCTGCAAAGCCAATTGTGGCTTTTGGCTCTGCGAGAATGATGTCTCCCAACATGGCAAAAGAAGCCGTGACGCCTCCCGTTGTAGGGTGAGTGAGAACCGGGATATACAGCAGTCTGGCTTCTTGATGACGCTCCAAGGCTCCGGAGATTTTCGCCATTTGCATCAGACTTAGCATTCCCTCCTGCATCCTGGCACCGCCGGAGGCACAGACAACCACGACCGGCTTTCTTTCCCAGGTAGCTCGTTCAATCAGGCGGGTAATTTTTTCTCCAACGACAGAACCCATGCTACCGCCCATGAAGCGGAAGTCCATGACACCGAGGGCGACAGGCAAGTTTTCCAATTGCCCCATTCCTGTCTGCACGGCGTCCACCAAGCCAGTTTTGTCTTGAGTTTCTCGCAAGCGATCGCAATATTGTTTGCGATCGCGGAACTTCAACGGATCGGTGGGAAACACCTGTTCATCCAACGGCATCCAGGTATTGGCATCGATCAGCTGGCGGATGCGTTCATCGCTGAACACCCGGTTGTGATGGTTGCACTCCAGGCAAACCATATTGTTTGAGCGGAGGTCTTTGGTATAAGCAAGGACACTACATGCCTCGCACTTTGTCCACAGCCCATCCGCAATCTCACGCTCTTGCCGCTGTTCACTAATTGGCTCTGATTTTCGTCGATTTGCAAACCAATCAAATAGAGACATGAAAACGGTTAATTCCTCTTATTAAAATGATTTTCCTACGCTTTAAGCTTGCTCTTCCTGAATCGGACTCAATAATAGCAGAGCGGCCCACCGATCCTGCGATCGCACCTGTAAGGCAGTAGGACTCCCCGCACCAAAATAAGGTGCCACACCGAGGTCGAGAATCCGACTAGGAATTTGATGAGCCGCTAGCATTTGCTGCATTAATTCAGCTTCCCAGCGAGCGCAATTTGTTTTTAGGGTAATCCAAGACACTGGAATATCTTACAATACGGCAGTATTGCGGTAAATCAGGGCAGGGGGAATGCGTTAATTGAGGGGGAAAAAGAGTTGCAGGTAAGCAGACCAAATCGCCTCACCCCAAAAAGCTGCCAAAAGCGCTCCCAGTGCTAGGAAGGGACCAAACGGCATGGGGCGGTGCCGGTCAAGCCAGCCAAGCGCGATCGCTCCCCCACCGGCAAAGGCTCCCACTACACAAGCCAAAAACCCAGCCAGTAGCAAATTCTTCCAGCCCAACCAGGCTCCCATCATTGCCGCCAGTTTAGCATCTCCTCCACCCATTGCCGCTCGTCCCAAAGCGATCGCTCCCGCAAAAGCAATGATGTCAAACAACCAAATTCCGACTACACCACCCACAATGCCTGACATCAAATGATTTGCACTTTCCGCCCAACTTGCTGCTGGCAGAAAACCTGCGATCCCCTGAAACACTAAACCCAAAATTAAGCCGGTTTGAGTAAGTGGATTGGGCAATGTCATTGTGTCTAAATCGATCAGCGATAGTGTTAACAACCAGCTAAAAAAAGCCCAATATCCTAGCGTTTGCACCGAAATGCCAAACGTCAAGAAAACTAGCAAAAACAACATCCCTGTTGCCGCTTCTACCAGTGGATAGCGCCCGGAAATCTTGCTTCTACAGTGGCGACAGCGCCCCTGTAACCGCAGCCAACCGACAATTGGGACATTTTCACCTTTACCCAGTCGATGCAGACATTGCGGGCAACGAGAAGGGGGCCAAAGAATCGATAAACCTGCTGGCAATCGATAAACTACCACATTGAGAAAACTGCCAATTGAGGCACCCAATGCGAAGACAATCGCAGCAGCAGGCAACGCCATCAAATCATCCATAGCAATTAGTTATCAGTCACGGGTCATGAGTCATGGGTCATTAGTAGTGGGTCATGACTCATGACTAAGGACAATTTAGACTAATCACTAATATATTTCCGACTCAATTTGACTAAAAGGCACAAAACATTCTTGCGGCAACAGAATCGGTTTGCCTGCAAAAATCAGCTTGCCCCGATAGGTATACCGATCGATTGCCACCCCTAGAGGGCGCTGCATACGGTCTGGATGGACTTCCGAGTAAGTCCGATAGATTTGTCGAGCTGCTCTGACGATGCTGGGGTCTAGCAACACGGGGATATCTATCCTTTCCGTCCGATTTTCTAACCGTTGCTGTGAAGCGTAAACCACTCATCTACCCCTGTTATTTGAGCTAGTCTATAATCTACCAGTGCAATTACTGCAATAGGTATACCAATTTTTGTTGCAGTTGAGGATGAAATTTTCTTAAGGCTTTTCTAGTGCTTGGATTAATGCATTGCCCATTGCACTGCACCCTAAAAGATTCATCCCCTCAGACATAATGTCACCCGTGCGATCGCCGCGCTCCAGAACTTGCATCACCGCTTGCTCAATTCTGTCGGCAGCAGCAGGCTGATCTAAGCCGTAGCGCAGCATCATCGCTGCACTCAGAACCTGCGCTAGCGGATTTGCTTTATCTTGCCCAGCGATATCGGGGGCAGAACCGTGGACGGGTTCAAAGACACCGGGGCCAGATGCACCTAAACTGGCAGAAGGTAACATTCCAATACTGCCAGTAAGCATAGCGGCAGCATCAGACAGGATATCACCAAATAGATTACCTGTCACAATTGTGTCGAATTGTTTAGGCCAGCGAAGAAGTTGCATAGCAGCGGCGTCTACATAGAGGTGAGACAATTCCACATCTGGATATTCTTTAGAGAGCGCAGTTATGCGATCGCGCCACAACTGCGACACTTCCAGCACATTTGATTTATCCACCGAACATAGCTTCCCACTGCGTTTTTGCGCTGTCTCAAACGCTACTCGCCCAATCCGGTCAATCTCTGATTCCGTATAAGCCATTGTATTGACGCCGCGCTTCTCGCCTGTTTCCGTAGCAAAAATTCCCCTCGGTTCCCCAAAGTAGATACCACCAGTCAATTCGCGCACCACCATGATATCAACGCCCTCAACCACTTCCCGTTTCAAGGACGAAGCATCCACTAACTGGGGTAATATTTTGGCGGGACGCAAATTGGCGAATAAGCCAAGACCAGCCCTGAGTCCTAGTAAACCCGTTTCCGGGCGTTGATGGCGAGGGAGGTTATCCCACTTATAACCGCCAATAGCAGCGAGTAAAACAGCATCGCTATTGCGGCATGTTTCCAACGTTTGGGCGGGTAGCGGTTCTCCTGTAGCGTCAATCGCCGCACCCCCCACAAGGGCTTCTTGAAATTCAAACTGAATCTCAAATTGTTTCCCGATAAGTTTCAGCACGTCTACCGCCACTGCCATAATTTCAGGGCCAATGCCATCGCCGGGAAGTAGGGTAATACGGTAGTTCTGCTGTGTCATAGGTTGTTCAAAACTCTTGCGAGTTATTAATCATACAGGGGAAATGTACCTGAAAAACGTTCAGATTCAGTTACAATCTGCCCAGCTAGAGCTAAAGCCCAGCTAGACCTAAATAGGTGCGGGAATACCAGCAATTCCTCTGATTGCTAACTTTCTGCCAAAAAAGAAGGCGGTGAGGGCAGCTAGGAGCGGGATGTCTGAGAAGTTGGTTATAACACCATTCATAATGTAATGGGCAAAGCATTCAGTCAATGCTGCTAACAAGGAGAAATTGCCGCTCGAATCGCTTCGTCTCTATAAAATGTCAATACTATTTTTCAGCATTTTATCAGCTCGATATCGGATGATTTATGTGCCATTGTCGAAGTTGATTTAGGACTTGTGTCTTTTACTAACTGGCTTTTGAACCTCTTTTGAATTTATTAAATAGTTACAAGTAAGAAAGTTCAAGATTAAAGAATAAAATATCTAAGGCTGATTCGCAAGCAAATTTATTAAAGTTTTTTTCAATAAATGATGTAATGTATTGGAGTTGTGAATGTGCAAAAAAAACAGTAAGCTTTATTAAATAAAATTAATTAAAATGCTTGCAGAGAATTATTAAAGATTACAGGCGTGCTATTTGAGGATTGGAAGAACAGAGCATCCGAATATTAACGAACGGCATTGACACAGAGCCAAAAGTGCGATCGCTCTTGTAAGAGCCTTCTATGCTTGAAGGTGCTAGCTGAACCAAATAGTAAAATGTCTGATCCCCCTGAAATTATCCTAATTGGGACAAATTAAGGAATTACAAGGCTAATCGGTTCTACAATCTTGTTTAAATTTCAGAAACGCTCGTGGCAAATGCTGTAGGTAAAGGCTACGCTAGCACTCAAGCAAGCCATCTTACAGTCAACCCTCAGCAGCTATGGCAAAAGAACTGGCAATTCAAACTTGTGGACTCACCAAGCAATTCGATCGACATATTGCAGTTAATGATATTGATTTACAGGTAAAAGCTGGTGAAGTCTATGGACTAATTGGACCGAATGGAGCCGGTAAAACAACTTTGCTGCGGATGTTGGCGGCGGCTGAAGAGCCAACGACAGGTGAAATTTATATTAATGGCGATCGCCTGCAACGCGATCACAGCAACCCTACCCTGAAGCGGCGACTCGGCTATCTACCCGATGACTTCCCCCTGTATGACGATTTGACAGTCTGGGACTACCTAGACTATTTTGGGCGTCTCTACCGCTTGCGAGAACCACACCGCAGCCAGCGCTTGCGGGAAGTTTTAGAACTGGTGCAGCTAACGGGTAAGCGCAATAGCATGATTGCCACTCTGTCGCGGGGGATGAAACAGCGCCTGAGTCTGGCGCGGACAATTATTCACGAACCAATTTTGCTGCTTTTGGATGAACCCGTTTCCGGATTAGACCCTCTTGCCAGGATGCAGTTTCGGGAAATCATCAAAGTATTGCAGGAAGCCGGGATGACGATTGTCATTTCGTCACACGTCCTCAGCGACTTAGAGGAACTTTGCACCTCAGTCGGCATCATGGAACTCGGCTTTCTCGTAGAAAGTGCGTCACTCAAGGAACTTCGCCGCCGCCTCAGCCGCCAGCAAATTTTCTTGTCTACGTTGGGTAAGCTAGAGTCACTTGTATCAAAGCTGAAAAACCATCCTTTAGTCGAAGAATTGGAGGTGATGACGGGACAAGAGCGAGTGCGCCTTTACTTTGCTGGGGGTCAGGAAGATTGTGCTAAGTTGTTGCGATCTCTTGTTGAATCTGACATCCCTCTGACCGAATTTCATTGCACTCAGGAAGACTTGGAAACCATTTTCCTGAAGCTGGGACACCAGCAAGCATCATAAGACAAGATTGAGGACTGAGGGCTGAGGACTGAAGGCTTTGGACTGAGTTATTAACAATGCTTACTCTTCACTCAGCACTGAATTTAATTCTGGAGATTTTTTAGTGATGAAAATTAATTGGAGCGACCGGCTGGGAGATTGGAATCCCCAGCTGTTACGAGAAATTAAAGGGCGTCTTAAACCCCGAAATGTATTAATTGCAGTAGCGATCGCGCTGATGGGTCAAATGCTACTGCTGATGAGTTTCGCAACTCAACTGCCAGTTGATACGGGTATGGGCGATATCTACAGTAGATATTGCCTAGACAATCGTCCTGATTATGGGCAGAGGTGCCTTGTAGATGCCCTGGGCAATTTTGCCATTAACTGGCAGTTGTGGTGGCTAGATGTGTTCGTGTGGCTGAGTGTTATTGGCTTCATGACCGTCTTGGTGGCTGGCACCTATATGCTAATTAGCGACCTATCGCGGGAAGAAAATCGCGGCACACTGAATTTCATTCGCCTCAGCCCCCAGTCAACAACCAGTATTTTCAGCGGCAAGTTGCTGGGAGTGCCGATTTTACTTTATCTCCTAGCCGGTCTGGCGATTCCTTTGCATTTGTTGGCGGGTCTGTCGGCTGAAATTCCTTTAGTCCTCATTCTGGGCTTTTATGGTGTCGTGGTTGCCAGCGCTGCTTGTATCTATAGCGCTGCCTTACTTTATGGATTAGTCGCTGGTGGACTCGGTGGATTTCAATCTTGGATTGGCAGCGGCATCGTGCTGATGTTTCTGACCCTCATGACTGGCTTGAGCCTTAACAGCAGCACAATCATCCATAATTCCCCCCTAGATTGGCTGCATCTATTTTCTCCTTCAATTGTGCTGGCATACCTCATTAATGCCAGTTCTCAAGGAAGTGCCTATCAAGCATCATCGGGAATGGTGCAACTGGAAGCCTGGAAATGGTTTTACTTACCTCTAGGTACCAGCGTCTGGAATGTCATCGGCTTTAGCGTGCTGAACTATGCGGTGGGAACCTTATGGTTTTGGCAAGGGATGAAGCGTTGCTTTCACAACCCCAGTACGACTCTCCTCAGCAAACGGCAGAGTTATATAATGACGGCTTGCTTTGAAGTGGCTGTTCTGGGATTTGCTCTAACCTTACCCAAATGGCGCGCAGATAATCCAGAATCTATACCAGGCGGACTGTTTGATAATTTTGGTGGTTTGCTGTTGTTAAATTTGCCGCTGTTCTTGTGTCTGATGGCAGCGTTGTCGCCGCACCGCCAAGTTTTGCAGGATTGGGCGCGTTACCGACGGGAGAAAACATCTTCTCGCGTGAAAAACTTGGTGCAGGATTTGGTTTGGGGGGAAAAAAGCCCCTCAGTGGTAGCAGTGGCACTGAATTTACTGATTGCTTCAACTATCATGGTGCCTTGGATACTCCTTTGGCCTGCAAGTGCGTATAAAGCATCAGCGCTGGCGACCTTCCTGCTGAGTGTCAATTTAATCTTGATTTACGCAGGCGTCGCTCAGCTAATGCTGTTCATGAAGACACCGAAGCGATCGCTCTGGGCAGCGAGTACAGTGGCTGGATTGATTATATTGCCGCCGATTGTGTTCGGCTTACTATCAATCTCTCCCGCTAAAATCCCTGGCGTATGGCTGTTTTCCGTCTTCGCCTGGGGTGCTGTAAAAGATGCTGCTGCGACTAGCCTGGGTCTGGCAGTGCTGGGTCAGTGGCTAATGTTCAGCTTGTTGAGTATTCAGACAGCGCGACAGTTACGACAGGCGGGTGAGTCCGCGTCGAAATCGCTGATGTCCAATCGTCCCTCTTTACCCGCTAACGGCTTGTAGAGAAGCGATCGCTCGAATCGATGCAGACACAGAAAAACTAAATCTAGAAAAACCCGTTTTCGAGGCAGAAAACGGGTTTCTTCTCAAAACTTGCGATCAAGGAAAACAGAGATGAACCTACTTTGGATGGAGCGATTGGGCGATTGGAACCCTCAGTTTCTGCGCGAACTCAAAGGACAACTGAAAACTCGCAAGTTAGCGATCGCTATTAGTGTGTCTTTGATTAGTCAGTTTTTACTGGTCTTGTATTTTTACGAACAACTAAATTTGGATGGAACCTACAGCAGCTTTTGTGTAAGAACCAGTAACTACAACTGCCGGTTGGATGCTGCCGGTCAGATTATCATCGAGTGGCAGCATTGGTGGCAGGCCATATTCAGCATTTTGAATTGGACTTTGCCTTTCATCTTATTACTCGCTGGGGTCTATATGATTATCAGCGACCTTGGCAAAGAAGAGCGTCGAGGCACCCTGAATTTCATTCGATTAAGTCCCCAATCCAGTCAAAGCATTTTGACGGGGAAAATCCTGGGAGTGCCTATCTTACTTTATCTGGGTGTAGCCCTAGCACTACCTTTGCATTGCTGGTCTGCGATTAGTGCCGGTGTACCTTTTCACTTTCTGGTGAGTTTTTATTTGCTCTCAGGTGCTAGTTACTATTTCTTCTATAGCGCTGCCTTACTTTATGGATTTTTGAGCGAATTTCAAGCTTCGTCAGCCAGTTTTTTAACCTTTGTATTTGCTTTGCCTTGGCTAAATGTAATTAATTGGTCTGTGTCCCTGGTTACACAGGCCAATTATGATTGGAGCGATTCAGTACTATACTATTGGCAATGGTTTTATATACCGCTCGGTAGTAACTTTTTGTTAGCTGAGACTTTTGCAATTCTAACTTTTAGTTTGTGGACTTACTGGATTTGGCAAGCCTTAAATCGGCGTTTTGCTAATGCCAACGCCACGCTTATCAGCAAAAAACAAAGTTACTGGATGGTCGCTTATTTTGAATTCCTGCTTCTAGGTTTTTGTCTACAAAAGAACCACTTAAATCCGGCACAATTTGCTGAATCTGGATTTCTGTGGGGATTGTTGGTCTTTATGGAAACCGTAAATCTGCTATGGTTCTTGGGTTTAATTGCTGCTTTATCCCCTCACCGTCAGGCATTACAGGATTGGGCGCGTTACCGCCGCGAAAAGGTTTCTAACCGGAAAGGTTTTTGGAAAAGCAGCTTAATGCAGGATTTGCTGTGGGGTGAAAAAAGCCCATCACTGGTGGCAGTAGCAGTAAATTTGGGCATTAAAACCGTAATTTGGGGTGCTTGGATTCTGTTTTGGCCTCAAAACAGTGCCAAGATTTCAGCTATTTTAGGTTTGATCTTGAGTCTAAACTGGATCTTGATATTGGCGGGTATCGCTCAGACGCTGCTATTTATGAAAACAGCAAAGCGATCGCTCTGGGCTGGCATAACTGTAATAGCCTTGATTGCATTTCCCCCAATCTTTTTCAGCGTGCTGTCGATGCCATTTTATCAAAGCTCTGGTGTGTGGCTGCTTACCGCCTTTCCGTGGATAGGGGTAAAAGAAGCCTCCACAATTCCCATTTTTCTGACAATCTTGGGACAGTGGAGCGTTACGACATTGTTAAGCTTACAATTGACGCGGCAGATGCGATTAGCAGGCGCATCTTCCTCCAAAGCAATCTTTGCCAATCGTCCATCAGCGCCCGCCCGCTAGAACACTTCAGAGAGGGAGAAATATCGCGACTGCTTCTCCCTCTCTTCCCGCTCTAACTCAATTTTCAACCCGACTTTTTGAGCGCCTTTTTCACCAAATCTGGAATTTGGGAAGGGCGCTCTGCTATTGGAATTTTCGCTTGCTTGAAAGCGGCAATTTTTCGGTTTTCAGGTGTCTGTTCGGCCGCAAGTTCAGCCTGTGGAGAAGCGAGCATCGCTTCCTGACGCCAAAAACCAAGTGCATTCCCTGGGCCTAAAAGTTTTTCTTGTGGAAGCAAGCGACCGACAAAATATACAATTACTGGCTTATCAAGTGTAGCAACGATGTATTCTGCTGCCGCCTGTTCATCACTAGAACTGGTATGGCTGATATGGCTGACTAAAACAATGACCTTCGTGTTTTTATCTGCTGCCAAAATTTCCAGCCATTGTACGACAGAAGATCCGACAAACGGCTCGCTGCCAATACTGACAGCAATCGACTGACCATAACCGGCTCGTGTCATTTCCCCGGCTACTTCGTAGGTGAGATTGCCGCTGCGGCTGAGCAGCCCCACCGATCCAGGACTATAAAATTCAGGTTCATGAGTGCCTAGTAAAACCTTGCCTGGAACAATAATCCCAGCACTGCTGGGACCGACGATGAGAGTTTGAGTCGCCTCTGCCTTTCTGAGCAGCCGAACCATATCCAGGGGAGGTATCCCACCCGTAATCAGAATAATTTGTCGGATACCTGCTGCGATCGCTTCTAGCGCAGCATCAAGCGCCGCGTAAGGTCGTACAAAGATAATGCTAATGTCAACCGCTCCGACCGACTGTATCGCCTGCTCTACCAGGTCGAACACCGGAATGCCATCCAGCGTTTGCCCTCCCTGACCGGCACTGACCCCAGCTACTACCTTCGTGCCGTAAGCTGTCATTCGGGCAGTGTAGGTTGACGCAAGTGGTTCTGCGATGCCTTGTATCAGGATTTTACTGTCTGGCGTTAACTTCATGATCCTTTACCAAAGTCTATTTTCCATGCAACGTTCGTGCGCGAACAGCACATGAGGTCTAATAACAAATGTCGGTATCTAACATCTCCTATACATCTATATCAGGTTGAGATGAGCGAGTCAGGTTGACAGGAGCAAGCCAACGTCCTGAATGTAACTTTAATGCCAAGCAAAGCAGCATGAAAGCTCGACCGCTAAAACAACCTTGCCTCACGATTTGGTGCTGGGAGTCCCGGATCTACTTTTAGCTGCTGCTTTGGCTAGGGAAATCGCTTGCTCAACAGCGTCATCCAGATTATCGCTCCAGTGTACGGGCATCGTGGCTAGAGGCTCTTGGCTTTTGTCGAGTTCGCCACCTGCTAAGCGCACAACAAATTGGGGAAGCAGGGTGAGAAATTCTGGTCTGCGATCGCCGATCCGGGTGCGAGAGTCCTTGGGGCTGGGTGTACTAACCCGTCGAGTCATTCGCTGCGGATGCTCTGTCATTTCATTAACTTTTCGTTGCAAATATGAATCAATCACTGCAACGACTTCCTGACTCGCTGCGATATTGCCCAAAATATTAACCAGCAATACTTTAATGTTTTTATTTTGAGTGAGACGCTCCAGCGCTTGTTCGAGCTGTTCTCTCCAAGATGCGGGTGTCAAATTTCCACTTGCCTCCTCACCCACAATTAGGCAAAGTCTCGGCTTACCGCCAGCGCTGTAAACCAAATCCACCATTGCCATCGCCAAGCTGGTGCCGTTACAGAGAATCCCAATATTACCATCTCGATTCAGCCAGTTCTGAATGGGTAGAAACTTACCGGGATCGATGTCTGTAGGCGTTTCCTTCGCGATATCGGACTGAGGCATTTTTGCCGCTAGAGAAGCCAAAGCGGGATGCCGTCTGAGAGCAGCATCATTGACTGTAATTTTGCCATCTAAAGCCATCAATTCGCCTGTAGGACTTACACCCAGGGGATTGATTTCCACTCCATCTAAATCGTTTTGGATAAACAGATGGTACATCTTTTCGATAACGGTGCTAACTGACTGGATCAAGGAACCTTGGAGTCCCATTTTCAGGGTCAGATGGCGGGCATAAAAGGAGGAAAATTCTTGGTCAACAACAACTTGCTGAAGAAGCTCCATCACCGCTTCCAAGTTCATGCCTCCTTGTGAGGAACCTAGCAGCACCGGGCGACGAAGGTCGTAGTCTAGGGTGACGGCTAGATAAAATTCACGAGTAGCATCGTATTTTGCTTCTGCTAGAAGCACTTGGGGATATTCACCCAGAATCGGCAAATTAAAAATCGTCCGTGCTGCCGCGATCGCATCGATGGTGTTTTCTGCAAATCGAATTCCACCCGCTCTACCCCGTCCACCAGCACGCACCTGCGATTTTAGGACAACCGGGTAAGGAATTTGCAAACCCTTGAGGTCTCTGGAATTATCAATTCGTTGAGAAGGCAAAACGGGAATGCCCATCTCCCGAAATAATTCTTTAGCTTGATATTCTAGTAAATCCATGAATGGCAATTTAAGGATGAGGGATGGGGAATGGGGAATGGTAATTGAGAAAAAAGGGATTCGTTATTCGGCAGTCGCAGCAAACCAAAGACGAATGGCTAACGATAATGACGAGTGACAATTACCCAATCCCGATTACCCCTGTTTCTGACGACTTTGCCAGTCTTTGGCGACTTTATCAATTCCATAGAAACGCTGCCAAAAGGCATCAACCGCCCTGGTAGGCAACACTTTGTTCATTAAAAACAGTAGAATATCTCCCCCAGTAGCAGCCACGTAGCGGGGACGAGGGTGACGGTCGGTGAGCGATCGCACAACCACTTTAGCAACCCGTTCGGAAGTCCAAGCTCGACTACTGGTTCGTTCCTCTAGCCCTTCTAGCCGCTCAAAAGCAGCCCGGTAAGGTGTATCTTGTGGCGTTGATATCGCTTGCTCAACCCGTTGCGCTGCTACCGCGAAAAACTCCGTACTGACTGGGCCTGGTTCAATCACGCTGACTTTGATATTGAATGGAGCCAGTTCCATCCGAAGTGCATCGCTAATTCCTTCCAAAGCAAATTTAGAGGAACTATATAACCCTCCAAAGGGAAACGCAAGCCGTCCGCCTAGAGAACTAATATTAACGATCCGTCCACCCCCTTGGTCCCGCATTCCTGGAATTAAAGCTTGAATTAAGGCAAGCGGGCCGAGTAAATTGACCTGAAACTGCCGCTGCACCGCCTCAAATGGAATCAACTCTACTGGTCCCATCTGTCCATATCCGGCATTATTGACCAAGGCATCCACGCGCCCAAAATGGTCGATCGTTTTAGTTGCCAAAGCTTTAGCCTGCTCAACTTGAGAGATATCGGTGGGAACAACCAGCACATCAGCACCCGCTTTGCGGCAGAAAGTTGCGACTTCCTCCAATTTTTCCTGGTTTCGAGCTGCTAAGACGAGCCGGATTCCCAACGACTGAGTCGCTAAAACTTGCGCCAGAGCAGCGCCAATCCCAGTAGAAGCTCCTGTAATTAGGATGACTTGTTCAGATAGCGGTGGAGTATCGATCTTCATAACTTGAGTTCAGTAGGCTAACACCTTAGCCGCGTGCCCGTACAGTTGTTAATGGTAAGCCCTAGCATTGCAAGCAATAGCCAATTCGCTGTAGCCAAGACAAATTTTTAGATTTTTGATTAGATTTTTTAATTATTGCAAGCACTACTGATGCGATTCCTCTGCTTGAAAGTAGAAAATTGAGCAAGCTTTTTAGCTGTCCTGCCTCAAAATGGAAGAAAGTGAAACGGAGGGTGTTGCTGGATGGAAACAGTAGCCCGCGAAAGCGAATTAGAGGTACTGGGGCGAATTCTACAAAATCGCCTTTACTCGGCATTACCGGAGAAGGTTCCCTTTCAAGTTCGGTGTGCCTTACCGCAGGAAGCGTTAGTTATTTTGACACAACACCCAGCGGATTTTCTGCCTGACCCGCAACGAACTTTTAGAACGTTAGAGCAAACTCTCAAAAGTCTGCAACCGGAATTTGCCCGTCAAGTCCAGCTGTATCTAAGAGTAGTCGGGCAAAAGCAACCCTATGCTTTCCATGCCTTCAGTGTCGATCCGCCTGTTGTGTCCCCGTCACCTGTGTCAACGTCAACTGTGTCAACGTCAACGACTGCTCTTGCTGATGCTACGGTTGTTAGCGAAGAGACAATCCCACATTCGACAGAAGTCAAAAATCCACCCAAAAAATTGAGGCGCGAGGAGACAATTCCAGAAAATCTCCCCAACGAGACACCTGCGGCAGATGACAGCATTGGAGTGGATACCGATTCGGCAGAAATCGGCTCAGCACCAACGATTGATGAATCTTCCTCCCTTCCCGCCGATGAACTTAGTTTAGAGCCGGATGATTCGCCGCCGGATGATTCGCCGGGGGAGGTTAAAAGCGAGGCACCACCGACTTCACTGGCTGGTAAACTCCAGCGATTGCCACTGCCGGTACTGTTGGCAAGCGCGGGGGTAAGTTTATTGACGTTTCTGCTCACTCTCTACGCCTTGACACGTCCCTGCGTCATCGGAACCTGTACGCCGTTACTCACGGCACAAGCGTTGAGCCAGGAGGCATCTGCAACCCTTCAAAGACCAAAATCTGGGCAAGAAATATTAGAAGCAAGAGAGAAACAACAAGAGGCAATCCGCCTTTTGAAGCTGATTCCATTCTGGTCTGGTTCTTATTCCGAAGCTCAGAAGCAATTGAACGACAATTCGCAGCAAGCCGAATTGCTCGATCAGCTGGTAATGGCTTTGAGTAAAGGTTCCGCGGCGGCTAGACAGAGCCAAAATCCTCCCCATTCAGCGACAGAATGGTTAGAAATTCAGAAGCTATGGCGAGAAGCGATCGCACTTTTGGAACCCGTGCCCAAAAATAGCACGGTCTACCAACTGGCTCAGCAGAAAATTAAGGACTATCGAATAAATTTAGCCGCTATTAACGGGCGAGTGAATGCCGAACGACAGGCGCTTAAAAACCTCGACGCTGCAAAAGAAGGGCTTCAGGTAGCAGAAGCCCGTGAAGGAGTGGCTAATTCGATCGCTACTTGGCGACTGGCTGAAATGAACTGGGAGATGGCAATCAATCGGCTCAAGGCGATTCCTGTCGGCACGACTTCCCGTCCGGAGGCGCAGCAACTGCTGGCGACGAATCTGCCCAAATTGTCAGCAGCACGCGATCGCAAAAACAAAGAACAAATTGCCGCTAACGCCTACAATTTCGCTCAAACCCTCGCACGCAATGCCAAAAATTACGAACAGCGCAACCAATGGACATTAGCGGTGCTGAACTGGCGCAATGCAATCGTTAACATTCAAAAAATTCCTAGAGGCACTTTTTTCTACAATCAAGGCGATTCGCTAATGAGTTCTTATAAAGCCGAACTCAGGCAAGCAGAAATCCAACTAGGGTATGCCAGCTTGCTCCAAAAAGCGAGTACCGATTTGATTAAAACTTGCGCTGGGACGCCGAAAGTCTGTGAATACACTGTCACCAGTCAGCTAATCAGAGTTCAGTTGACACCCGCTTATATGCAGATGGTGACGCAAACCGTAAACGCCGCACAATTAAGGGGAGATGCTAATGCTCAAGCTGGGATAGCTGCTCATTTGCGAACCCTAGGAGATGCACTGGAAGCGATTAGCGATAACGCCCGTATTCCTCTTGAACTCTATACTCCAGATGGGTCTTTGTTGAACAAGTATCCCAAGGTTAGCTAGGAGTAAAAGCCTCAGCTAGGGTCGATTCTGTTTTCTGTCTCAACCCAAAAAATCCTGACGCCGGGTTAGTTTTTGCTGTTGCTACTTATACCATTTTACCGCTACATTTAAGCTTCTCTTCGCCCCCAATTAATCGGGGGTGGGGAAATCAAATGTGTAGCCTTATCAAGGGAATTTGGGATTACATCTTGCATCTGTCACACCACCAGTACGCCACAGATGCAAGGTTGTAACCAGACTAATTACTAAATTCGAGCTAAACTAACCAGCAGTTATTTTTAACAAAACCTATTTATAATTTTTAATGATTCTTGAGTTGGGCTTC
Source organism: Trichocoleus sp. Lan (assembly GCF_039961855.1). Lineage (NCBI taxonomy): Bacteria > Bacillati > Cyanobacteriota > Cyanophyceae > Leptolyngbyales > Trichocoleusaceae > Trichocoleus > Trichocoleus sp. Lan. The sequence continues at coordinate 156,666 of NZ_JAMPKA010000015.1, forward strand.
GCTAGTAAAAAACTGGCGGCAAAGCCCTTGAGTGACTAATAAAGTTGTCACTAAGTTGGTAAAAGCAAGCATAAACATAATTAAAATTTGGTAGGATGCAGCATTCAGCGGGTCAACACCACTCAATAATTGACCTGTAATAATTCCCGGTAGTGTCACGACTCCAACAACCATCATTTGGTTCAGAGTGGGAATCAAACCGGCGCGGATGGAATCTTTGCGGTACTGTGCAACCGCCTGTTGTGGCGTTGCACCTAAGCTCAGGTGGGTTTCAATTTCGGCGCGACTAGCGCTGACGGTGCTGCTCAAACGTTCGCCCGCGATCGCTGCTCCATTCATCGCATTTCCGAGTACAATTCCCGCTAAGGGAATCAGGTACTGGGGTTCATACCAAATGGGCGGTTCAAGGATCAACAAAGTGGTGTAACTCAATGTCAGGGCGCTACTCACCAAAATCGACCCCCACACCACGGGCAATACTTGGGGAATTTTTTTGCCGATGCGATTGCGAGCAACAATTGCGGCAATGCTCAGCATCACCATCAAAAGTGCCAAAACTGCCCAAGGATTTTTCCAGGCGAAGACAAAGGCTAATACATATCCAACGCCCAACAGCTGGATAATAGTGCGACCAGTCGCGATCGCCAATTGCCCTTCTAATCCGAGTTGTTGAATCCTGGATAAACCAATGGCAACTGCCATCATGCCTAACGCCAAGACAAGGTCTGTAAAGTTCAGTGCGATTAAAGAATCCACAGTTCAAAATGAGGTCTTGCTTTCTCCCTAATTCTGCCAGGATTGAGGAAGTTTTGATTGCGGAGGGCGGAGGACTGAGGGCTGAGGGCGGAGTGCTGAGGACTGAGGACTGAGGACTGAGGAGTTAGGAGTTAGGAGTTAGGAGTTAGGAGTTAGGAGTTAGGAGTTAGGAGTTAGGAGTTAGGAGTTAGGAGTTAGGAGTTAGGAGCTAGAGCTGAGGAGTTAGGAGTTAGGAGTTAGGAGTGAGTGAAAATAGGAATGCTCCCCTTGTCCTCTGTGGGTCTGCCTCGTTTTCCTGTTATCGTCCCTCTATCTGCCAAATTCTGCGAAACAATTTTGTAAGTTCGGCATTCTGAATCAAAAAGGATGGTGAGGCGTGGATTCCCTTTCTGAGCAAAATTTGGTTCTATGTAGATAAAAATTTGTGGTGTCAACGAGTGAATAATATTCCCCCCCTAGACCTGTCGCGGCAGTACAAAATTATCAGTGAAGAAGTGAATGCAGCCGTTCTAGGCATCTTAGCTTCTGGTCGTTATATTGGTGGTCCTTCGGTTGCAGGCTTCGAGCAACAGTTTGCAGCTTACACGGGCGTTGCAGAGTGTGTAGCGTGTAACTCTGGTACAGATGCCCTCTATCTAGCTCTCAGGGCTTTACAGATTGGGCCGGGGGATGAGGTAATTACGACGCCGTTCACCTTTATTGCCACTGCTGAAGTAATTAGCGTAGTGGGGGCAACGCCGGTTTTTGTTGATATTGATGTCCAAACGTTTAATTTCAATATCGATCAGCTGCAAAAGGCTATTACCGCTAAAACTCGCGCCATTATCCCAGTTCACCTGTTTGGGCAGCCGGTAGATATGACGACAGTGATGGACGTAGCACAGGCTCATAATCTAGCGGTGATTGAAGACTGTGCCCAAGCCACAGGCGCTGAGTGGGCAGGATCTAAAGTAGGCAGCATCGGGCATATTGGCTGCTTTAGTTTCTTTCCTACCAAGAATCTGGGTGCTTGTGGAGATGGCGGTGCGGTGACGACGAACGATCCAGCGATTGCTTCTGCTATACGGATGCTGCGGGAGCATGGAATGCGCGATCGCTACCATCATGAAGCAACTGGCATCAATAGCCGCTTGGATGCTCTACAAGCCGCCATTCTGCAAATTAAACTGCGTTATCTGGATACGTGGAATGACCTGCGTCGCTCAGTTGCACAGCAGTACCACCGATTGTTAGAGCCGGTGCCTGGGGTGGTGAAGCCGCAAGAAACGCCAGGAGGTCACTGTGTTTGGAATCAATACACGATTCGCCTCACCCAATCCAGTAACGGCAGCTATCGGGATGAGGTTCGCAATCAGCTACAGCAGCAAGGCGTTAGTTCGATGGTTTACTATCCCCTGCCTTTACACCTACAGCCGGTCTACAAGAATTTAGGCTATAAATCTGGGGACTTCCCTGTGGTGGAGCAAGTCTGTCACGAGGTTTTGGCCTTGCCCATGTTTCCAGAACTTTCTCTGGAGGAACAGGAGCAAGTGGTTTACAGCTTGAAAGACTGCTTGGGATAAGTTTTGAGTTTTGAATTTTGAGTTTTGAGGGTCGATTTATTAACCTCGATTTCTGGCGTAGGGGCATAGCACTGCCATGTCCCTACAGAACGTGAATCAGTGTAAGTTTTTTAATCCACGTTCCTTAGCCAAGATTTATTCAAAATTCAAAACTCATCACTCATCACTCCGACCGCTTAGGGATTACGCATGAATACGTTCGCGGCTGACAGTGGATAGTGCTTCCACCAAGCTACGAACAGCCGCTACCATCGCGACTTCACTGTTGAGTTGGTTGATGGCAGAACCGACGCCGACACCCGCAGCACCGGCAGCGATCGCCATCGGTGCGGTAACGCTGGAAATCCCGGAAGCACACAGGACTGGAACGGAAACAGCGCGGGAAATTTCGTAAGCTGCTGCTAAGGTAGGAGCCGCTTTTTCAATCAGTCCCAGCGTACCGGCGTGAGTTGGGGTTGAGGAAGTGCCTCCTTCGGTTTGGATAATATCGGCACCGGCTTTTACCAATGCTTCTGCGAGTTGAACTTGCCGATCTAGCTCCAGAATATGGGGCACGGTGACAGACAAGGTAATATTTGGCAGCAGCGATCGCGTTGCTTGCGTCAGCGCCAACACTTCTTCTGCTTCAAACCGCCGTCCCTGCGCGTAAAAACTATCAAAGTTGCCGATTTCAATCAAATCCGCTCCAGCTTCCACTGCGATCGCAAACAGTTCTGGTTCTACTGCTGACACACAAATTGGCAGGCTTGTCAACTGACGAGCCAACCGCACCAAATTAGGTTCTGCGGCAATATCGACGAAAGTAGCACCGCCTAAGTCGGCTGCCTTAACGGTGGCAGCAACTCGCTCCGGATTGAAGTTATTCAATCCGGTAATAATTTTTAAAGCACGACCTTGGTCAAAGACACGCTGTAGTGTAGTATTCATGGTCATAAGCCCGATTCGGCTCGCAAATTTTGCATCTTAATTGTACAGACCGAATCATCCGGTCTCTACATTCAGAACGATCTACCTGGGAATATTACTGCGGAAGGTTGTGCATCCCCGCTGATTGCCATACCATCAGGAAATAAAAATTACGCTCTGCTTTTTATCACAACTGGGATCTAGACTAGGAGCATAGCGCAGATCCTGCCCCCTCCTGCCCTCCTCCTGCCAGTGACGGTCATGAATTTTCCACCCACAAATCTGTCAACTTTTCACTCAGATGTTTTACAGCAAACTGAACTAGGGCAGCTGTGTGGTACCGAGCAGTTGTTCCGCGATCGCTATGAGATCCTGCGAATGTTGGGAAGAGGTGGCTTTGGTATCACCTTTTTAGCCAGAGATGCCAACTTGCCAGGCGATCCTTTGTGCGTGATTAAGCAGCTGTGTCCCAAGTTTAGCGATCCGATTGGACTGCAAACAGCGCGGAAACGCTTCGAGCAAGAAGCAAGAACCCTCAGTAAGTTGGGCAGCCATTCCCAAATTCCTATGCTGCTAGATTACTTTGTAAACGAGGGAGAATTCTATTTAGTTCAGGAATATGTACGAGGGTATACCCTCGCACGCTTGGTGCGGCGCGGAGGTCCTTTATCGGAAGAGGGCGTTAAATATTTCCTTCGTCAAATCCTGCCATTGTTGCAGTACATCCACGGCAATAATGTAATTCACCGCGATATTAAGCCCCAGAACATCATCCGTTGCCAGGACGATGGGAGGCTGGTACTGATTGACTTTGGTGCTGTCAAAGAGGAGATGGTTCCTTTAAGCGATACAGGAGGTCAGAAGCAAACCACCCAGTTTATCGGCACGGTTGGATTTGCACCGCCGGAACAATTTTCACTGCGTCCTGTTTATGCCAGCGATATTTATTCGTTAGGCGTAACGTGTCTTTACTTGTTGAGTGGGAAAGCACCGCTAGAATTTGATAGCGATCGCTCTACGGGTGAGATTCAGTGGCAGGACACGATATCAGTCAGTAAAGACTTTGGCAAAATTCTCAACAGAATGCTGAAAATCTCTTTACGCGAACGTTATCAATCTGCAACAGCGATTATGCAGGCATTTGGCTGGGAATCGCCTCAAGACAATTTAGCGCAGTTTATGACAACTCAGCGTCCTTCAGGGAAAGATTCAGATAAGAAAAAATCAGAAGCAAATTCACCAAATTATGTTTCTCCTACCGCCAGAACAGCGATCGCGCTTCGAGATTGGAAAGCTAGGTGGCAGGCAAAGCAACGAGATCCTAAGAAAAGACACCGTCATAGCATCATTAGCAGTTCTGGTAACTCAGGACTTTAGGAATTGGTAGTGGAAAAATTATAGTTGGTTATTACACCATTGCTCGACAAAAGCTTCCGCTTTTGAGCAGAAGTTTCCTATTGGGTGCAGCAGTTTATTTCCTGAGAGTGAAAGCCCAGACAAGATGCCAATATCCCTTTCAGATATCTTCTAAAAAATTTTTTCCCTAAAGGAAAAAGGGGAACGGTTGCTTATATAGCAATCCCATTTAAGTGGCGGACCAGCGGTTCATATCCTCGAATTCTCTAAGAATTCGAGGATATCACCTTCATGAATCGTTTAGGCTCACTGCATTATCTCGGTCTATTATTAATTGATAAAATATAAAAAGTTGTTTTAGATTTCTCAAGCTTACAGAGGGAAACATTTAGCTCAATCAAGCGTCTAATTTAGTAAAAAGTTTGAGAGCGAGCTGATATCAATTCACTTGTTTAAGCGCTAAACTTCAGTTCCTTATTATCTCTTTTTCTTCTAGCGTAGCAGCACTCCCACCTCAGGGGGTGAGGTATCTGATGTGTATCACCAAAGACCAAAGGAAAATCTTATGAAAATAATTTGTTTTAGATCATAATCATTAACCATAGAAAAGCCAATGAGGTTGTGACAGTTATTTAAAATGGCACTCAATCAAAAAAGCTTTAGTCACGAAAATACCTTAGAAATTATGTGGCAACTTAAAAAACTGGCATCGCATTGATGAAGCTTGCTACTTAGAAAGCTCAAAATCAGTTTTATAAGTTATTTCCTCGTCAAAAAATGATTGGTGAGGGTATTTCTATGAGTAAAAAAATGGGAATAAATACCCAACTGCTTTAGCAAGTTAATCCTGAAAGCAGTAAAAACAAACAAGCAAGATTTGCGCTGGCTCCGCCAAAGATAAGGCATTGAAAACGTAGGAACTTGGAATACTGAACAGGAGGGGAGAATGAAACCTTATCAAATTTTAATAATATGCGCGATCGCTATAGGAGCGATCGCAGGTTCCACTTTAGCAACGATTAGCTACCGCAACAGCCAAGCACCACAAGCCACAACTGAAGTTCCATCTCCTCCAGCGACAACGGAGACACTAGAACCGACAATATCCCCGTCTGTGGCGGTATCGCCCCCACCGTATACGCCGCCGACTTCAAAACCAACTGGGACTCAAACAACTCCGCCAGACAAAAGTTCGTTTTCTCAGTTTCGCGTGCGTCTTTTAGATGCCATTAGTCGGCGGGATGCTAATTTTATTCGCACGCTTGTCACCTCAGAAACTGAATGGAACTATGGCGGTACGCTCAATTTGGACAGCTACAACATTGATGACAAAAATTCTAAATTTTGGGCATACATGGATAAGGCACTTAGTTTAGGTTGTGCTACCGACAATCAGGCAAAAGTGGCGAACAAAGAACCGGGATCTGATGTTTGGATGTGTCCAGATATCGCAAAAGCACTGGAGTCAATTCGCCCAGATAAACCGAATGTTGGACAACTGGCAATTTTAGGACAAAATGTGAATGTCCGTGCAAACCCTGGGGCAGGTAGCAAAGTTGTGGGGGTTGTGTCTTACGATTTTGTAGGGTTTGATGGCAACACCTTTAACAGCCTACCAGAGCAGATGCAGAAAGCGGTGAAGGAAAAGGTTATCGATGGTTGGACGCCAGTGAAACTCGGGAATGGTAAAAAAGGTTGGGTTCTCAACCGCTATGTGTACGATTCAGAAACCGATTACCGCGTCAGTTTTGTGCGGACTCGCGGACAATGGCGACTACGTTACTTCTTGCCAGGAAATGGGAATTAAGCGGTCGCAATTTCTGAAATAAAAAGGTTAATCCACAGTCAAAGTCTTCGTCAAATTTCTGGGGCGATCGACATCTAATCCCCGGTGAACAGCCGTGTAATAGGCTAAGAGTTGCAGCGGAATAACTGTCAGGATGGGAGAAAGTAATTCGTCCACCTCCGGGACAGTCAACATCCGCTCAAATAAGCCAGTAATTTCTGAATTGTTTGTGGATGTCACGCCAATGAGCCGAACCCCCCTTGCTTTTGCTTTTTGGGCATTAGCAAGGATTTTTTCGTACACAGTTCCGGGCATCGCGATCGCTACTACAGTTACAGAAGAATCTAGCATCGCAATTGGACCATGCAAAAACTCTCCAGCGTGATAACCTGTTGCGTGGATATAGCTGGTTTCTTTCAGTTTCAGTGCTGCTTCTAGAGTGATGGGAAAATTAATCCCGCGCCCTAAAATAATGCAGTTTTGGGTATGGGTAAAGTCTTTGGCTAGCTGCTCGACGGCGTGCTTTTGGCTTTGTAAAATTAAATCAATTTGATCGGGGATTTGGCGCAATTGCGTGAGGATTTGATGCAGTCGATCGCTCGATAGAGTTTGACGGCAGTATGCTACATCAAGCGCCCAACAGTAGAACGCTATCAACTGAGCGACAAAGGTTTTGGTGGCAGCGATCGCTACTTCACTTCCTGCCAAAGTATGAATTGTACGATCTACCAGCTTTTCTAAGGAACTTCCCGCCTGATTGGTAATTCCTAAAAATCGAGTTTCACCAGAACAATGCTGTTTTTCTATTTCTAAGGCCGCGAGAGTATCTGCGGTTTCTCCAGATTGGGTAACGCCAACAATGAGAGTATTCGGAGTTGCAGGCGATGGTGCATCCCGAAATTCTGAGGCATAGTGTACGCTTGTTGGCACTTTAGCCACTTGCTCTAATAGATATTTACCTACCAAGCTGGCATGAAGACTACTGCCACAAGCAAGAATTTTAATCTGGTCTATACCATCGTAAAAGTTGGATGATAAACCTAAGTTTAGAGGTTGTTGAGTCAATTCAAGCCGTGGCTGTTGATCGTTGAAACGAATTTCTGAGAAAGCCTCTAAACAAGTTCGGACAACTTCTGATTGCTCATGGATTTCCTTGAGCATGAAGTGGGAAAATACCTTTTCTTTAGGAGAATTCACGCTGCACTAGAAATGTTAATTGGATTGGCTGCTGCCGATAGGAGCTAGAGCCTCCTATCAGCAGTATTCCCGGACTTAGTTGGGGAAGAAGGAAAAATAACCTACCCTTAAAAGGAAATTGCTCCCTCTTCTAGGTTCCTATGCCCTACTACGAGCAGTTTAGCGATGGGGAAATAACTTCGGCTCTGTCGCTGAATTTGTAGCTGCCTGGTTAGAGGTAGGTGGTGAAGCCGATGAAGTTGAGCGCAACTCTTGATAGAAACCAAGAACTTTTTCTGTATAAGGGCCGGTTTCGTTGCTGTTATAGCGGGTCGGATCGCCCGTCATCCACCAGGAAGCCGCCCGTTGTACCGCTACCACCTCATTGTTGCCACTCGCCTGAAACTCGTCCCGCAACACGTCGCGCATGACACACACCAGAATGCTTCGTGCGGTTACGGGACTGCTTTCAAATTGCGCTGGTGTTAGTTCCCGATTGATACATTGTTGTGACCAGCCGGGTATATTGTCTGGTTTAACTTGCCACTCGCTGTACAGTCCATCATCAGCGGTGCCAGTTTGCGGTGCTGCCCGTCGTAACGCTTCCACCAGTGCCCCTACATGGGTATCAGAAATCTTTGCTGAATTGGTAGCCGCCGCCGTTGTGACAGGGGGTTTTGCGGGTGGCTGGTTTGAGGTGGGTGATGGTGATGGCGTGGGAGTTGGAGTTGGTTTAGCCGCTGGTTGGGTAGCAGGTTTGGGTGGGGTTGAGGCAGGCGGTACTGCGGATGAAGTTGAGCGCGACTGCTGGTAAAAACCAGAAACTTTTTGGATGTAGGAAGCGATGTCTTTACTGTTATAGCGGGTGGGATCGCCTGTCATCCACCAAGCAGCCGCCCGTTGTACCGCTACGGATTCATTGTTACCCGCCGCTTGATACTGTTGGCGAAGAATATTGCCCATGATGCACTCTACAACTTTCCGTGCGGTGGCGGGATTTGCTTCAAATTCCGCTGTGCTTAGGGCACGTCCGGTGCATTGTTTTGACCAGCGGGGAATGTTGTTTAGTTTGATTTGCCAGTCGCTGTAGAGTCCATCGTCCTGTCTTCCGGTTTGGGGTGCTGCCTTCCTGAGCGCTTCTGCGAATGCCGCTACTTTAGCATCTGTTATCTGTGCTTGAGCGGGCAGTGCTGACAGCCCAACGCTGAGGATTGCTCCCCACAGTAACCACTGTAATCGCATGGCTTGCGTCCTACGAACTTAAAACTCTTTTTTATCCTAAGTGCTATTCAATGATGCGCGATCGCTCTTAGCTATGAGAATGCGCTGAGAATGCGATCGCGGCCCTTGCTTCAAAATGAGAAGATATCTTGGGATAATCGGTGGTCGAAAAATCCTCAACCAGCATGAGCAAACGATGCAAAATTTCCTGGAAGCGATCGCTCAGTGCCATTACCCTTAGTCTGGTCCTGTTGTCTCTGGGACTCTATGGTGTCTTCTATGGCGTTTCGTGTCTAAGACGTCCACCCCGCACCGACGTTCAGCAACCGCTATTTCAAGGTATCGTTTATCGGCGCATTCCCCGCTCAACACCGCGCCCCCTAACGATCCACGTTGTCACTATCGACCTAAAAGCGCCAGGAATTGGGGTGTTAGTAACGCCAGGAAAACCCACCCAAGGAAAAGAAACCGTAGCACAAACGACCAGTGACTTTTTGCGGGAATTTAACTTGCAATTGGCAATCAATGGTAGCTTTTTTTACCCATTCCAAGAGCAATGGCTGTTATATTATCCCCACAGTGGCGAACCCGTGAACGTATTGGGGCAGGCGATTTCTAACGGCGTCACCTACTCTGCGTTTGAACGAGGCTGGCCCGTTTTGTGTTTTTCTCAGGATAATCGTGCCCAAATCAGCAAGGCGAGTTGTCCTGCGGATACGGCTCAAGCTTTGGCAGGCGGCGAAATCATCATCGAACGCGGCAACTTAGTGGTGATGAAAGATAACCGCGATCAAAAAAAGTTATTTCCGCGCACAGTGGTTGCGACTGATGAAAGCGGCGAGACATTGTGGTTAATTCTGGTTGATGGTCGCCAGCGTTTCTATAGTGAGGGTGTCAGTATAATTGAGCTGCAAAATATTCTTGCCGAGTTGGGTGTTTATCGGGCGCTGAACTTGGATGGCGGCGGTTCGACAACGCTGGTGGTAGGGCATCTTGGGGGGAAGCAGAGCAAAGCATTAGCAGCATCGCTCAATTCACCGATTCATACTCGCATCCCTATGCGACAGCGCCCAGTGGCGAACCATCTGGGCTTTTATGCGCGACCGATAAAAATTAAAAATTAAAAATAAACAATCTTATTTTTTAATTTTTAGTTTTGCATTTTTTAATTTACCTGCACAATCATCCCTTCACGGGCGAGGAACGAACCAGGCGAGACTTCTTGAACTTGTGTCTCAATTTGATCGAGAAAGTCATCGCTGTGGTTCGGTTCGTGGTGAAAAATTGCCAACCGCTTGACTCCTGCTGCCTGCGCCACTTTCACCCCTTCCTGCCAAGTGGAGTGTCCCCAGCCGACTTTCGGAGATTTGGGGTTGTTATACTCCTCGTCGGTGTACATGGCATCATAAATCAAGATATCGGCTTCGCGGGCTAAGTGCAGCACATTTTCATCTGGACGATCCGGCAAATGTTCCGTATCCGTACAGTAGAAGACTGTGTGCCCCTGCCACGTCACCCGATATCCCATCGCGCCGTTGGGATGGTTCAGCGGACCGGTTTCAATGGTGATATCATCCACCTGAAAGGTATCGCCACAAATTAACTCGTAAAACTTCAAGTCAGCTTCCATGCCTTGCAGCGGCACTGGAGAATTTGAGTGCATCACGCGATCGCAGAAATGCTGTTTCATGGAGTCTGCATCTGGTGGCACTGCCCCATAAATGTGGAAGCAATTGCCTTCCATAAAAGCTGGCTTAAAAAACGGTACTCCTTGAATATGATCCCAGTGGTAGTGAGTAAAAAACATATAAGCTTCTACTGACTGCTGCTGGTTTATCAAATCCTTAGATAGAAGACGCAAGCCGGTGCCGCCATCAAAGATCAGGCGTTTTCCACCGATTTGCATTTCTATACAAGAAGTATTGCCACCGTAGCGAACGGTATCTTTTCCAGGGGAGGGGATACTGCCTCGCACACCCCAAAACTGAAGCAAAAACTCGGAAGAAGGGCTGGTTTCCATTTCACTCTCAAGGCTTTAAAGTACCGCACTGACCCTGATGGCGTAGCAAATGATCGCAAAGCACCAAAGCCACCATTGCCTCTACCATAGGCACCGCTCTGGGCAAAACGCAAGGGTCGTGACGCCCCTTAGCTGCTAGTATAGTCTCTTCACCCTCGCGGGTCACGGTGCGCTGTTCTTTGCGAATGGTGGCTGTTGGTTTAAATGCCACCCGAAGAATAATATTTTCTCCGTTGGAGATGCCCCCCTGAATCCCGCCGGAACGGTTCGTTTTGGTGCGAATTTCGCCACTTTCGTCAATCGAGAATTCGTCATTATGCTCGCTGCCCGATAACAAAGTACCGGCAAAACCAGAGCCAATTTCAAATCCCTTACTTGCTGGTAGAGACATGACACCTTTAGCCAGGTCTGCTTCCAGCTTATCAAATACTGGCGAACCTAGCCCTTTGGGTAGATGACGGGCAACACATTCTACAACTCCGCCGATAGAGTCGCCTTCTCGCCCTACCTGCTCAATTTTTTCAATCATCCGCTCTGCACATTCGGCATCGGGACAGCGGACAATATTACTTTCTACTTGTTCTAAAGTGACAGTATTGGGATCGACAACGCCTTCTAAGTCTTTGATGCGCTTGACATAGGCGATGATTTCAACTCCAGCAACTTGATGAAGGACTTTTTTAGCGATCGCCCCAGCAGCTACTCGTCCAATTGTCTCCCGCGCTGAGGATCTGCCGCCACCTTGCCAGTTGCGAATTCCATATTTAGCATCGTAAGTCGCATCAGCATGAGAAGGGCGATATTTCTGCGCCATCTCATCATAATCTTGGGGGCGAGTGTCCTTGTTTCGCACCAAAATTGCGATTGGCGTTCCCAGGGTTTTGCCTTCAAATACGCCGGAAAGAATTTCGCAGGTGTCAGCTTCTTTGCGGGGTGTGACGATTTTACTTTGTCCCGGACGCCGCCGATCGAGTTCTACCTGAATTTCTTCGGCAGATATTTCCAATTGCGGTGGACACCCATCGATAATCACCCCGACGCCGCCGCCGTGGGATTCGCCAAATGTAGTGATGCGAAATAGATGCCCAAAGGTATTGCCCATAATACTTAAGGAGGATGCATAGCGATTTGTATCTTAACAGCGATCGCTATTGATATGGGGAGCGATCGCGCTTCTCGCTGCAACTGTTTTTATTTAAACGAACCGCCAAGGACGCAAAGGGCGCAGAGGTAAGAGGAGAGAGAGCTTATATTTTTTTAATTTTCCTATCTACTTATCAGCAGCCACACGTACTCCAGCACGCTTGCTCACCTTATCAAGCAAAGTTTTATAATCGGTTGCGATCGCTTCTTGTACGTCCTTTGCTTTTTCTATTTCCCCAAACAAAAAACGCCCCCCTTGCGGAGAGCGTTTTTATTTAGCTAGAGTTTCTAGCGATTAGCCATTGATGCTGGGAGCCATCAGAGCCACTGGAGTAGACTCACCTGCTGCCAAGTCGAGGGGGAAGTTGTGAGCGTTGCGCTCGTGCATTACTTCCATACCCAGGTTGGCGCGGTTGATCACGTCTGCCCAAGTGTTGATCACCCGACCTTGGCTGTCAATCACTGACTGGTTGAAGTTGAAACCATTCAGGTTGAAGGCCATCGTGCTGATTCCCAAAGAGGTGAACCAGATGCC